>JAFNFT010000095.1 GCA_017885605.1 Methanobacteriota archaeon
CAGAAAAAGGAATCATCTCCTATACACCGGGAAGCAATGAATTCACTGTTCTTAAAAAAGAAGGAATCTCCGAAAAGCAACTCAAAGCATTAGAATACATCAGGACGCATGTCCTTGAAAAATACGGATCAACAGGTGTTCAACGATGCATCGACGAAGCAGTCCGGATGCTTGACCTCATCGTTGTTTACCCAGTACAAGATGAACATCATCTCACTGACAAAGAAGGTCGCGTACTCCCAGATGCACACTTAATCCCACGCGGATCAACCGCAAAAGACCTTGCCTATAAAGTTCATACGGATCTTGGTGATCATTTCATTCGAGGTATCGATGCACGTACCCATCGCATCATTGGTGCTGACCATCAACTAAAAGACGGTGATATCGTCAGCATCATCGCAGATATCTAAGATATATAGGGGATACCTTACCGAACATGTAGGTGCATATAAGGTTGCACGGTGAAGGGATAATGAACTGCCCTGTAGATGCATAGGTATCTACAAAACAGCCTTTTATAGTTCCCATTTGTTGCTTTTTTGGGATCACTCAAAAAATAATCTTCACTAGGAGGAAGAACGGTGTCAATAAGAAAAATAAGCAATAAAAGACTCTCGCGAAATTTAAAAACAAGAAAAGCACCCTTACGAGTGCTTCCTTTAGCACCTTTTCATAAAAGACACCATCTGAAACGACCTTCACAAAAACAAGACGTGCATGTATCAAAATCAAAAAAGTTTCCGTCGTCAACAGTACAATGTACTGTCGAAAAAGTAACTCGAACAACCGGGAAAAATGTGAAAAAATCCGGGGGAAAAAGACCACTGACAATAAAACCGTTTGTACGTCTTCATGTGACCATGAATGCGTTACGATGGATCTTACTGCTCATCTTCATCTACCTCGCCTGTGGTACGATTGTTGTAATGATCCAAGATGGGACAGAATCATTAAAGAACATTGTCATCTACAGCATCATGGGATTCTTCACGTTCTTCATGGGGTACATTGGTTGGATTCTCGCCCGTGATTTTCTCGTAATTGTATCTGGAAAGAACAACACTCGCAATGATGCTGAGCTAGAGTCATAAGAGATATCTCTTACTCTACCTCTTTATATCATTCTTTTTTATTATCTATTTGAGGTCTGAGACATGATCTGCTTTGATAACCATCTTCACCTTCGACGAGACGGTAGATTTCTTGATGCCGTCCGAGAATTCCAGAATGCGGGTGGCACTCATTTCATCCTGTGTCAATATCCGATGCCAGAGATTGTCTTAAAAGAAAAAAGTTACCAATCCTGTTACCAGGAGACGATTCACATGGCAGAGGAGATACGCGCTGCTGTGGGCATTGGGGTGTTTGTTGTTGTTGGCCCGTACCCGGTTGACCTGCTTCCGCTACAAGAGAGATTCGGAAGGGAGACAGCGCTTGCAATCATGAAAAAAGGAATGGATGAGGCAGCGGTCCTCTGCAACGAGCAAAAATGTATCGCTCTTGGTGAAATCGGACGACCGCATTTCCCGGTCAACCAACAAATCTTCCAGGATTCAAATGATATTCTGATCTACGGGATGCAAAAAGCAAAAGACGTTGGAGTACCGGTCGTGTTACACACCGAAACTACGACACCGACACAATGCAAAGAGTTTGTTGAAATGGGAAGAAAAGTTGGTTTAAACCCAGAGAGAATAGTCAAACACTTTGCACCTCCCCTTATCACGCCTGATGAAAATTTTGGTCTTATGCCATCGGTCCTTGCAACGAGAAGAAATATCGTTGAAGCATTACAGAAAGGAACACGCTTCTTGATGGAGACAGACTATATCGATGACCTGCGACGCCCTGGTGCTGTGCTCGCCCCAAAATCTGTTCCTAAACTGACAAAAAGACTTATCGAAGAAAACCTCATGTCAGAGCAACACGCGCATCGGATTCATGTAGAAAACCCGCAGGACACCTATCACATTGATTTAGAAGAGTAGAGAAGAACCCAAGTGATTGAACATGAAATACTGCTATATAGAGGGAAAGAGTTTCTTGATACCAATTGGAGGATATCATGTCAATCTTTCGAGGATTCATCGCAATCGATATCACAGTAACACCGCAGATACTCACGTTTGAAAAAGAGATAGCAAAAACCGGTGCTGATGTGAAACTTGTTGAACCAGAAAACATACACATTACACTAAAGTTTCTTGGGGATACCGATGAAAAATATATCGATGACATCGAGCAGAGTATGAAAGAATCGGTGAACGGTATCAAACCATTTCCCATCACACTGCGAGGAACAGGTGTTTTTCCAAATCAAAATTATGTAAAAGTAATTTGGGTCGGCATCAATGATGCTGGTCATATTGAACCTATTGCCCGGGCTATCGATACCTCACTGGCGCCACTCGGGTTCAAAAAGGAAAATAGGGGGTTTTCTCCACATTTAACCATTGGCCGACTGAAAACAGCCAGAAATAAAGATACACTTCTCAAAATAATAGAACACTACAACACAGAAGAATTCACGGTCCAAGAGGTACAATCCATCGTTTTAAAGAAAAGCGAGCTGACCCCAAAAGGACCGATCTATACAACACTCAGAGAAGTGCGATTATGAGACGGCGGTGAAACCATAGAAACCTGGTTTATGATTTTAGCACTTCTTAACCTCATTTTATTCGGTATCGGTCTGGTAGTGCTTATCCCAAAAAACACCTGGAAAAAATCCCTCGATGAGTACAAACAAATCTTCTCGTATCATTCCGTCTACCTTGTTCTCATCATCGTTGTGGTCCTGATCCATCTTCTTGAGGTAAATATACTCGATACCATCACGACGAACATAATCGGTTATAACTTCACACCAAACTTCCAATTGATCGAGGATGGGATCGTGCATTGGTTTTCACAGCATTGGACCTCATCTCTCGTCTATTTTTTTGTCTTTATCTACATCGGTCTGTACCCATTTATGCTCTGGTTTACACTTCTCTATTTCATCATCGTCGATGAGAAGAAAGCAATGAAAACATTCGCCTATTCAATGATTGGTATTTACGCAATTGCTTTACCATTTTATCTTTTTTTCCCCATCACGAACGTCTATAACCACTATGGGACACCCTCAGCATTAAATATGGTCATCCCAACCATCGAACAATTCTTCTATACCACGACGACAAACAATAATTGCTTTCCCTCGCTGCATGTCGCTGTGGCTTTGCTCCTTGTTAAAACAGTGTCTCTGACCAACAACAAAAGATTCATCTACCTAACCTACTTCTGCGCCATATGTGTGATCTGCTCAGTTATCTATTTAGCCATTCACTGGATAACTGACGTCATCGGTGGGATACTCCTTACAGTTGGGGTATTCTATGTAATCAATCACTTCATGAAGGAGACATAGATGATTCCGAGTTCAGAACAGATTGAAACTATTGTAGCAAAAAAAATAACACCAACCCTCGAGGAAAAAAAACAAATAGAAGATATTATCAAATCCCTTAAAAAACAAGTGATGAGTGAAATTAAAAAAACCAATATCCCGATAACAATCGAATTGGTTGGCTCTATCGCAAAAGACACCTTTATACGAATCTCAGTGGACATCGACCTTTTTCTTCTTTTCCCGCCAACAGTACCAAGAGAAACACTGGAAAAAGAGGGACTGTTCATTGGACGGGCGATCCTCGAAGAACAGGAAGAATGTTTCGCTGAACACCCATACGTCCGTGGTATGTTCAAAGGCTATAAAACTGAACTCGTCCCTTGTTATAAAATAGAAACAGCATCACAGAAACTCTCTGCAGTTGACCGCACGCCATTACATACACAATACATAAAAGCACACCTGAAAGAGTCACAGAAAAAAGATGTAAGACTCTTTAAACAATTCCTGAAAGGTATTGGTTGCTACGGAGCAGAAGCAGAAATCGAAGGATTCTCTGGCTACTTATGCGAAATTATGATCCTAAAATACGGGACATTTCAACAGCTGATTGAACAGGTACAACAGTGGAAGTATGGGATGAAACTGGCCATTGAAGAGGGAGTGTATCCTGACTTTAACAATCCATTAAGCTTTATCGACCCGGTTGATTCTGAAAGAAATGTCGCTTCTGCGGTCTCCAATGAAAAATTCAATCTGTTGATACAAGCATGTCAGGAGTATAAAAAGAATCCACGTCTCACCTTCTTTTTTCCCAACGAACTCCAACCATGGTCAGTACAGGAAATCAAAAAGGAAATTCGCACAAAAGACTATATCGGCGTGAGATTTCCAAAACCAGAGATAATCCCTGAGAACCTGTATCCACAGATACGAAAAGCAGTACGAGTGATTCGAGAACTCTGCGAACAATACGGATTTACGGTCGTCAATGCTACGTTTGCTGTAGAAAAGAAAAATGTGTACATCATCCTTCAACCGAAGGCAAGAATAATCTCTAAAACAGTTCTGCATACCGGACCACCAGTGGCACTGAAAAAAAATGCTGACGAATTTCTCAAAAAATGGCTCGATAATCCAAGAACAATAAAAAAACCATATGAAGAAGATAAACGATTGTATGTTGAGATAGAACGTGAGTTCACTGACATCCGACAACTCTTAGAAGATCAAGTGAGACGATTAAGCTTAGGGAAGAACATTGATTTAGACATTTTAAAAGACTTAACGGTCGTAGATATCGATGATTTGCTCATAGAGGATCTTCGGTTGTTTTGGACGTCGTATCTAGACCAACGAATGTCCTGGGAGCGATAAAATATTTTCCTAGTTCTGAGGTCGTTCATAGGAATATATTTTATGATAATCGAAGACAAATCAATGATCTACAAGTTCATACGTTCTCTTTTCTTCTCTGTGTTCCTTGGTATAGCTGGTTTTACGGATGGGGTTCTTCAGGTCCTATCAAAGAAAAGTCTGCCGGATTATTTTGGTTCTCGAATACTGTCGATATCCATCCGGGTGTAAGGTCTGTATCGGCTATCCATACTTCATCGATTTTACAGTTCACCCAGTAGTTGAGCGTGGATCCTTCATGAATATGCCCGGCCGCCATAATGAACTCCAATGGCCCGGCATACCGTAAAGATTGACCATGATTCACTGAATCGCATAAAATTCCATTTTGGTAGTATCGTATTTGATTTGTTGAACTATCAAAAGTCATAGCAGTGTAGTACCAGTTATCTAATTCAGCATTATATTTTGCTAACGTTTGTGTATTATCATTTTTTTCTGCCCTTGTCCCCATATAATTATTATAATATTGCATGCCGTAGGAGACCGCATCTTGATTGCCATAAGAATCCACACATCGCTTCCCCAGGATAAACTCTCTCCCCTCGTCATTCGTATAATCTGATGCAATATTTAACCAGCATAATAATGTAACCTCTACTGGCTTTAAAGATGCGGAATCTGGTATAAAGAGATAGTCATTCACTCCATCAAACTGAATGCTTTTTCCAACCTTTCCATCAACCACGTCTGATGAGCTCATTGAACCATATGCAGTCGCATCATTATGGTTTGTTGTGCTATCATGAATGGTTCCACTAGGTGATTCCTGTAAATGCCAGACTGCCTTGAAATTGGAGTTCCATACCTTTTCAGGGTATTCTTGATTGATTGAATTCGGATTCCCATAGTATAAATACAGCACAGTATCTTGGATGGAAGAAAGTTCTGGGAGTTTGACAAAACAAGCAAGTGTTCCCGTCGATCTATCAAAGGTCTCTATTTCATGGTATAAACGTTTTGCAACTCCGGGCGAGTCCATAAATAATATGTCACTACCATCTACCTGTGCTTTAGCAAGATCCATATCAATTGTACTCAAAACGACAGGGAAATTTGTAAGGTCTTCAGTAACATATGTATGATTGATTGTGATTTGTTTTCGATATTGCCAACCAAACTCGAACGGGTCATATTGGGAGGGATATCCAGTCTCAAAGATAAACGCTCTTCTTGTCCAATGAGTACCATCGGTTACATTAACATACCATCGATATGTTGCTCCATAAGTTAAACCACTTATCGGTACTGTATAAACCCCATCATGAACACCGGTTTCATGGTCAGACCCGATGTTCGGTGATGTCTGGACAGTGTATTCCATGGTATCCCCTTGATAATCTTTCAGGTTGAATTGCAGTTGCGGGATATCCATAGGTACTTCTCGTTCGTCATCAGCAGGCACAGGGTTTGATATAACGGGAGCAACTGGTTCTGTGGTAAACACCATGGTTTTTTCAACGGTCTCTTTTCCATCGGTCAGCTCGATATGCCAGGTGTAGGTTGTGAAGCTTTCCAACCCATTGATAGGGATCGAGTAGATTCCTTCTGGTTTTAAACCGCCATTTCCTGACCCAATATTTGGCTCGGTTGTGACATTGTAGCTCATGAGATCCCCATTTTCATCATCTATGCTAAAACGCAGCTGTGTAGTAGAAAGAGGTACCATTTGTTGTCCGTCAGCAGGATCTGTCTGGGTGATCTCTGGTGGACTATTCGGCGGCCAATATTCCATCTCTTCAGCAGATACCTTCGCAAACAAGGCATACCCAAACATCCCATACGCCATCACCGGTGGCAGAAAGATACTGAACCCAATACCCCAGAACCCCAGCGCAAGACCCTGTTGTTCTCCCGATGCAATAAAACCAGTCCCTGACCTCAGACCACCACAACTGGTAACACCCAATGGTGTTTTCCAGCCGACAAACAACCGCGGGATCGGACTCATAATAAGCGGAATAAAACGTGGGAGAATAATGATCGGGAACGCAGAACCCTCACCAGTGGATACAAAGTTGCAGAACATCTCCCGAGCCGTACCCGCATTAGTCACAGGAAGAACACCACCGATATTCTGAGAAGCAAAATTCTGATTTCGTTTCCCAAGCTGTTCGAAAATCGTGTCTGCAGACGTCCCCGCTGGTAACAAACCTTGTTGTTCCGCATAGAGAAGGATCTGTTGTTGAAGGTGTTGCGTTTCAGCAGAACAAGGATCACGAGCATTTGCTGAAGCTAACGCAGAAAATAACTCTTTCAAATATGTTCCTGACGCATAGGAAATCATCTGGGAATGTGGGATGCCCCCAACATAACAGGTGATTACTGCATCATTATTTGTAACAGCATTTTTTTGTTGAGAGATATCAGTCGTGGTTGATTGAGAAGTGTTTATTATCCCAGACGCACAACCACTAAATAGTAAAAGAGTTACAACACCAGCGGCTAAAAAAATGTTCATAACAAATTTTTTCATACTTTTCTCCCTCGCTCTACATTATTTGTTTTTCTATCTTTTGTTTTATCCCTTTTTACAATTTTATAACACTGTTCCACTATAAGAATGTAATTAATCGAAAGAATCCTCTCTGAGTTACTAAACTCTAGCGATCGAAATAGATTTTCAATACACTTTTTACGACTATTGACTCGAGTAAACAATCTGAAATGAATATAAAAAAAACCAGAGAGCGTACTAGATGATAAAGAGAGAATTACCACTAAGTTTTTATGATAAAAGTATATATGCATATGCAAGTATATATGCATACGGATGGGATGAAACTTAGGAAGTTTCTGATAGTGATAATTATTATATTCCAATTCACAAACTGCGTATGCTTTTTAAGTCCGATTGAGAATTGTAAAGCAGACTCACCTCCAACACTCTATGTTGGACTAGGAGAGACATATCTCCATATTCAAGACGCACTCAACGAAGCGACCGATGGCTACAGGATTTTCGTTTACAACGGTACCTATAATGAGAATCTGATAATCAATCATCGAATCGACCTCTTTGGTGAAGACCGCAGTAATACGATCATAAAAGGTAACAGAACAACAGTGATCACAGTAAACGCAGATCATGTCAATATCAGCCATTTCACGATCACAAACACCAATGCATCAGAAGGCACAAGTATCCTCCAAGTAAACGGTGAGAATTCGATTATTACCGATAACATCATCTCATATGGATATCATGGGATTCATTTGTATTACACCGANNCAATCACATAATAACGCGAATATCAGTTATAATACGATTTCTGGAAACAAAAACGGTGTGTATCTCTACGCATCCGATGGGATCAACATCTACAACAATAACATTCAAAACAACAATCAAAGCGGAATCTTCTTAAATAGCACGTGTCAAAACAATATCATCAGCAATAATAACGCTTCTAAAAATGGCAATCACGGGATCTACTTAAACGATTACAGCGATTACCAAACCATAGTATACAACAGAGTTTTCTATAATAATAACTCAGGGATTGTTTTAGAAAATTGCAGTATGAATTTTAATATCAACAACAACATCGTGAGTGGTAATACCAACTATGGGATGATGATCATTGGTTCAACCAATAACATCTACAACAACATAATTTCTTATAATAAAAAAGATGGCATCTACCTCTCTGCTGATGATAATAATACGGTGTACAACAATACGATCAATTCTAACACCATCGCCGGTATCAGAATGTATAACTCCACCCATGATGATATTCGAAACAATATAATTTATTCTAGCAAGCAATATGGTGTGTACCTCGATTTTTTTACGATAGATAATATGATTTATAATAACTACTTCCATGACAACATCGACAATGCATTGGATAAGAGCATAAATCGCAACAAATGGAATATCGCAAAAACAGATGGGATGAACATCATCCAAGGAACGACAGTGTGCGGGAATTATTGGGATGATTACGATGAAGTTAGTGAAGGTGCAATCGACAATGACTTGGACGGAATTGCAGATACTCCCTATACAATCTATGCGTTGAACACTGATGAAGGACCAATCCTTGATATGATAAAACCAACTATTGGAATCCCTGGTGTCTCCCCAAGTTCACAGACGGTGGGGAAATCCACGAACCTTTCTGTAACCATCACCGATAACACAAAAATTAAGGAAGTCTATATAAACGTTATTTCACCATCTGGACAAGAATCTAATTTCAGTATCACTCAAAACAAAACAGGAGATACGTATTATTGTAACAAAAAATTTTCACCGACTGGTAATTATACGTTTCATATCGTCGCTAAGGACCCACGAAACTGGAACAGCTCAATCAATCAAACATTTTCAATTCGACCGGGCAATCCACCCACCATAAAGGACAATTCACCTACAACAGGGAAACCTTCCAAGATTTTTACGTTCAATGCTACCGCCACATCCTCAGATGCGACTGCATCTGACCTGCAGGTCTATGTTGTATGGAGTCATGGAACCCTTGGGAACAATACGACAATGGCACTGTCTCGTGGAAATTATTTTGTTGGGAAAGTACTTCTCGCGCATAGTTTACAAAATCTCACCTATCATTATTATGCCTGTGACACGTGGGGGAATCATGCGGTTACTGAGAATAAAAAAATTAAGATCATTGATGCAGAACGACCAGTGATACGTATCAACCGCTATGGACCTTCCTTTGAAGATTTACCAAATAGCTATACGTTTGGAGTGACAGTAACCGATGATTCCATCGTGTCGACAGTTTCTATTGAGTACTGGTATAATAGTAGCAATAAGATGAAAAGTACCATGGATTCAAAGGGTAATAACTATTACGAAAAAGTGATTCTTATAGGAGAAAAACCTGAGAGAGTATTTTGTATCATCAATGCATCTGATATTGCGGGGAATACAAATAATTCGAAGAACCCCATAGCACACCATGGTGGACCATATAACGGGTACGTGTTAGAGGAAATCATGTTTAATGGGACCAGAAGTTTTGATCTCGACGGAACAATCACTCGTTACGTATGGTATTTCGGTGATGGCACGACCGGAAATGGCAGTACAGTGACGCATGTGTATCATTCGAATGGTACATATCCTGTAACATTGCTGGTGACAGATGACCAGGGACATAATGGGACAAGTCGTACCAATGTGACTGTTGTTTCCCTCGACCGTCATTTAATCCCTTCCGGGCAACTCGACCTTATCAATACCAGATATCAATTGACACTTTCCGAACAATTTTTCTGCTATGATTCTGATGGGAACGGGATTGCTGATACATTCGTTGACCCGGGTCATGAACTTACCGCGGTTCATGGCCAACCGGTGAATTTCAATGACAATATCCTATTTTTGATTTCCATTGGTCCAGATGCAGTCCCTGAGTTCTTCTGGAACACCTCCACCGATCTTATTTATCCGATTTCATATAGCATTGGCATCATACAAAACAAGGTAGTCGATGTCGTCAACGAACAAGCCCAGGTATTTGTAACTGTGAGCAAAGGACAGTGGATTTATTTTGAAATCAACGATCAATACCCTGATGGATCGGTTATTATCACGACGATGGGGAGAACAATATCTATGGATAAATTCTGGAGAGAAAATGAGAAAATCTATGTGTTCGATGACCCGGAGATGACTTATCAATTTTCATTTTATAATATTTTCCCGATGGTTACTGCGGTATTTTCACCAACAGATGGAGGAATCATCAATGGTGATCACCCGACAATAAAGATCACCTATAACGTCCCAGTGACGATTATCTCTGCGACGTTCGCCTCCACAGCAATAGGATCTCAGCTGATACGTTTGGATGATGCCAACTATCTCTATACTCCTCTAGGGTATCTCGAAAATGGGACCTACCCATTCGAAATTAATGCACAGGCGTTGCAAGGGAAGGGATACCTCTCTTCCTCAATCGTCTATCTTTACTTTGCGTATCAACCCCCGCCTCAAAAGAGTTTTTTACAGGAAAACTGGTTCTGGATCCTTCCGGGTCTGTTGATTGGTTCCATTGGAGGGTTATTGATTCTTTTTAAAGTAAAAAACGTCTCTATCGATGGATTCATCTATATTCGAAATAAAAAAATACTCCCCTTCTTCAAATCAGTCATTGTCGGACCAGTCAGTGTGAAAATCCCCCATGAACATTTGAGCAAAGCAGAGTTCTATGTTGATGGACTTTTGAAAGATGAGGTGTCATCATTTCCGGTGTTCTGGCAATGGAACGAAAAAGCGTTTTTGAAACATACGCTTGAGACAAAGGTGTATGATGAGGATGGGAATAGCGCCTCGAGCGGGGCAATGGAGTTCTACATTTTTAATCTTTCAAACAAAAAACAATCTTAAACGAGTGTGTTTTCTTTTATCCCATTTTCCGTTTCTGAGAGAAATCTGATGCCTTCTTCTGTCAGTTCAATTTCATTGTATGACACATAATGAAGGAGTTCGCTTTGAAGTAATTTTTTCACGATATGCTCAAATTCAATTTTTGAGACATGTAATACGACTGATGCGACCTCTGCATCCATATCCCGGGAATGAAGCATCTTAAGAAGTTCGATTTCTTTCTCACTAAGCAGTATTTCTTCTTCGTATTCACCTGAGGGATCTTCATATTCCTCAGTGAGGTTCGTGACGTAACTTTCAATAATCGTATCAAGATTGAGCCGGTCAAGTTCTCTTCCCTCTTTGCTATAGAGGACGCAGGTTTTTTGTAAAGGATCATATTTCCAGGACCCTACGTTTTTCCAGCTATACCCAAGAAGACTGACATCATCACGATGTTCCATTCCTTCACCGATTTTCTTCATTTGTACTTGTTGTTTTTTCTTTCGGTGCTGTCGATGCATATAGCGCTGCTCAGTTTGGAGAAGCGCAAGGTCAACACCATAGTTCCGTAGCTCGGTTATAATTTGTTCCCCGGCCTGTTCCTTTAGTTCTTTCATGAAGAACAAACCAGTTTTTCCTACCAGATCCATATAGACGATTCTGATTATCGCTTCAACTGCAGTCCCAATTTTTGTTGGTTCAACCGTGTCTATTTCATTGGAGATATTGATAACAATCTCAGAGTTTGTGTACTCAGGATTTTCAATATTGATGTACCTCAAAAAATCATAGTTTTGTTCGAGGGTTTTTATGATAGCTCCTATGACGGTGGCAGCAAAGGTCTGAGAGGTTCTCCTGCTTGCGACCATGTATAATGTACGCAAGATACCACCAAGGACTTCTGAATTTTTGATTTCTACCATATCTTCTCACGTTTTGAAATCAACTACCATCTTGTAGACATAAGGAAGTTGGATGATAAATCGACTTCCTTTACCAATTTCGCTTTCCGCCCAAATTTCGCCATTATGTTTTTTTACAATTTCTTTTGAAATGAATAATCCTAACCCAGTACCTTCATTGTTCCGATCCTCACCAGTATATGCCTGATAGAATTTCGTAAAAATTTTCTTTAGTTCATCTTTTGATATCCCAATTCCAGTATCCACAACTGCTATGAGAATATGATTATTTTTCTTTTCAACTTCTAAACCGATATATCCGCAATCGGTAAATTTAAGGGAATTACCGATTAGATTCTTAAACACTTGTGATAAACGATTTTTATCACCAATGATGTGTGGTAGTGGTGATGGGATATTCACACGAAACTCTAGTTTTTTATTCACAATCGCTGGTTTCATATCTTCAACGATTTCATTAAGCAATTCTACAAGGTCTATTTTTTCCATATCAAATCGCATGGTGTCGCTATCAAGACGGGAAACATCTAAAATGTCGTTGACTAGTTTTAACAATCGTTCAGCGTTCCGGAGACTGATTTTCGCCCAATTCTTAATTTTCTGATTGCTTTCATTATCGTGAATAATGAGATCCAGGTATCCCTTGATCGGTGTGACAGGTGATCGAAGTTCATGAGCAGCGATGTTCATAAACTCTGTTTTTAAACGTTCATTTTTCTTTAATTCATCTTCGATTTCTCTGCGTTGTGTGATGTCTCGAACGGTACAGACAACCCCACCAAATTCTGCTTGTTTGGTTAATGGTGCGATGTTTGCTTCGATGGGGGTGATACAACCGTCACCTGAGACAAGCTCTAATTCGACGTTCTCAATTTTATCATTCTTCTTGCGAACATCGATGAAAATCTGTTGAAAGAAGTAGACGGAATCTTCAAGAAGGTAATTCCGGAATGGGGTCGCTAGAATCTGACTTTTTCGTCGTCCGCATAACTTTTCGAATGAAGGGTTCACATAGGTAAGTCGTCCTAGTGAATCTGTGGTAAACACGCCATCA
Organism: Methanobacteriota archaeon; assembly: GCA_017885605.1. Taxonomy (GTDB): domain Archaea; phylum Thermoplasmatota; class E2; order DHVEG-1; family DHVEG-1; genus SM1-50. The sequence goes on from JAFNFT010000095.1 coordinate 13,140, forward strand.
GCAGATGTCTCTGCAAGGATACGATATTTTTCTTCTGATTTGACGAGTTCTTCCCAGACTTTTTTACGATCGGTGATATCTTCAATCGTACCTATTATTGAGATTGGTTCATTTTTTTCGTCAAANNAGAGCGGTGCACGTGTCATGCATCCATCGGTATCCGCGTGATTTATGTTTAAAACGATACTCGATTGATTGAATAGTATTTTGTTTTTGCTGATGGTCTGTGATCATTTTTACATGGTGGTTCCATCGAGCATTATCCTCTGGATGGATTAACTCTTCTATCTTTTTTAAAGAAAAGGACATCATCTCTTCGGCGGAGTATCCGATAATTTTTACTGACGAAGGACTCACGTAGTCACAGGTGTCTTTCTTGAGATCCAGCTGATAAATCATGTCAAGGGAGTTTTCTAAAACCACTTGGAATCTTTTTTCACTTTCACTAGGTATTTTGCCTGAGGTAGTAATTGATTTGTCTTTTATTCGCATTATGTCGTCTCTATGCTTTTGTTTAGAGAGCTCTGAAATTGTGATAAGATAAGTATTTCTGTCTGATTGTTCATCTCGTAAGGGTGAAGCGTATACGACACCGACTCGTTTTTCACCATGTTTGGTGAGAGCTTCTATTTCGAAGGGCGGAATCTTTTTGTTCGTATATCTCTTCGAAAATATCTTTTTCAGCGATTTTTTTGATTCTTTTGTAAAAAAAGAGAAATTGAAAAGATTTTTCTCCAGTATCTCACTTGGTGTATAACCGATCCATTCAGTGATTCGTTCATTTACATCTAACACGGTGCCATTCGTATCAACAAGGAGAGCGGTTTGAGGAGAAACATCAAACAGAGTCCGGTACTTTTTTTCGTTTTCTAAGAATTTATCCTCTGTTTTTTTATTCTCAGTGATGTCTGTTGAAATAACTAAAACCGCGGTTGTTTGAGATGTCGATGAATCTTTGACTGGATTTAAGGTTCTTACGTACCATCTCCCTTCGTTACCATAAACATCCTTAAGGGGGACTCCGTTATCAAGAACCCTGGCTAGTTTCTGAGTAAAATCTTTGGTTTCCTCGAATGAATGAAAATCACTAAATGTTTTTCCCAGCACCTCTTCACGGGATCGACCCAGTTGTGATAGCATCTGATTATTTACCATGTGATACTGACAATTGGAATCTAACAAATATATCGAATCTTCTGCGTATTGAATAAGAGTATCAAGTCGGTGCTCTGATTGTTTTTGTTCAGAGATATTTTTAATTATGTATAAATAACCAAGATGTTTACCGTCGTTATTTTTCAGAATACAGGAGAGGACAGTGGCATCTATTGTTTCGTTATTTTTTAGAAGAATTTTTGTTTCTATTTGATTTTCAAGTCCTGTTTGGTTGTCTAGCTTTTGTTTGATTTTAAGCCATTCTTCAGGTGAATGTAAAGAGCCAATTGATTGTAAATAGAGCTCTTCGTTTGTTTTCCTTAAAAACGATTCTGTGTAGATATTCCATGAGATGATTCGTTGTTGTGTATCAAGAACGAGAATAGCAAATGGACAGCGCTCAAAGGCAGTTCGATATATGGTTTGAATTTGATCGGGTGCAAGGGATTCGGATGATTGTGGATGGGCAGTATACAGCAGTATGGAATCATCTGTTTCATGAATCGTGTCATCTTCCGATTTCTGAACAGTTTCATTGCTAGTGCATGATTTTGTCTGTAACGTCTTTAGCCGTTCTTCTTCCCGTAAAATTTTTACTATCTCGGGTTCCCTTTGCATGATTATTGTCCTAGGAGTATTTTTTACCTTGTTTGCATCCCAATTTTTTGCATCCCTATACGGTTTATGTACTCTAATGATATATTCAAATTTTTAATATTTTATCGACTCGTTGTAAGAGTGTTTCTTTATCAAATGGTTTCATGATGTAATCCGCTAATCCTTCCTCTATTAAGACTTGTTTGCGTTTGTCAGAGATATCTAAAACACTCATAAAAGCAACCTTAATATCTTTGTTTTTCTTTTTAATTCGATTGAAAACATCCCAACCGCTCATTCCAGGCATCATGATGTCAAGAAGAACCAAATCGACTTTCTCTTTTTCAAGCCTGCGTAACGCTTCTTCTCCACTGTAGGATGGTACGACTGTGTAACCACCTAGCTCGAGTACCGTGCGTGTTAAATCAACGATATCTGGTTCGTTGTCGACGACCATGATTTTTTTCATGTTGCAATCTCCTCATCCATGTTCGTAAGTCTGATTTACCTATAAGAAGATATCGTGAAATGTTTATAATAATTATTCTTTTTTCAATAGCAATAGGTA
>JAFNFT010000096.1 GCA_017885605.1 Methanobacteriota archaeon
TTATCTATTTCGGGATGAAGCCACCCGACTTGTTACTAACATCTTTCTCTATGGCCTGTCACCCGATTATGAGACAGAACCCCATGCTTTGATTTTATTTTATACACATGACCCAAAAACAAGATTAATATTAATAGAAGTAATTTGCTTTTCTTAAACAAGAGTTTTTAATCTTTTCTTGCGTCTTAACATCATCAGAAAGATTTTTTGTTTCTTTATTAATTTTTGACTTCCAATTACGTAAATCTTCTTTAAAATCTCGTAGAACTTGATTGACATCCTTTGGAATAGGAATTTGTGTCATTCCTCTTGCTGCACAATGATAGACATATTCAGCTGTTTCCATATTTTCAAATGAATATTTTTTATCATCTATGGATACAATTGGGATGCCAGCATAATTCATTTTGTAATCAATATTTTTACCGATGACGATATTAATCTTTTCTTTGATTTCTTCCTTAATAATATAATCATTTGGAAAATCTTTCATTGTGTTTTCCTGTAATATCTCATCTGCAATTTGATTTAAATCTGAACCATTTTTAGTTGATTTGTTTTTCAAACTGGATGCTTTTTTTTGTCGTTCATTAATAATATTTACTACAGCAGGGTACCATTTATTCAAGAATTTATCTGGATTTTTATATCCGATAGCCGTGAGCAATATTCGATCAAGTTCTAGCCGATCCTTTTTTACTGCATTTAATGTAAATGGTTGTTTCATATCCCATATTTCATCAAAAATATTTCCTATCTTACGATCTTCCAATTTCTTCATTATTACTTTTAATTTTTTATAATATGGGCGTATTAATTTTAAATCTGGTATTGGTAATAGATCAGTTTCATATACCATGAAGCCTGCTGCTCCACCACCGTAATTTCTTCCAAACATATCTGGATATAAATAGGTCAAGGAGGAATTTAAGAAAGAATAAACACCGATTATATCATTTTTATAAGCTAGTTTTAATTTTCCAAGATATAACTGGTGATCTAACAAGAAATTGCTTTTTGGATATAGAAATGTGGAATAGAAATACATTGTTAAAACAATATCTGGATAGATAACTGGAGTTAATTTCCACCAAGGATTCCTACTTTTACATGTTAATCTATTACTGTAAGGTTCATCAGGCGGATTCTTTTCTCCATATTCGATATATTTTAAAGCAAACTTATTTATTTTTTTTCTATTATGTTCTTTAATCAATACTACTTTCTTCTTTGTATTCTTAAAAAAATTCAAAATACCATTACTTGTGAACTCTTTAGGAGATTTCACAACATTTTGGAGATATTTATTTTCTAAAAGATGAACAACATTGTTCCCATCCTTAATTATGCGGATTTTTTTTAATTCACCTTTTCTTAGGCCATATTTTTGTTTTAATATTTCGGGAGGGATGCTGTCTGTAATGTCTGCTACGTAGAAAAATTCGTTCGCTCCAGTGGTAAAACCTCTCTGTATGTCCATTACTTCTTTTAATGGTTTCATATTTTTTGTGAGTTGAAATAGTTCATCTGGGGCTTTTAGATATGAATAAAATTTTGATTTAATAACATCATTAAAATCAATATTTCCTTGTCGTATAATTCTTTTAATATCGACTTCATCTGTACTCATTTCATCTAAAATTTGTTTTTTAATTTTTATTGCTGCTTTTATATCTGGTACAAGATCATCAATTTTTGTATTGATTCTTATGAATTTTATTTTATTATCGTCTCTATCTTGTTTTTTTGAACACCGTTCTAAAATCATTATGCTTGTGTTAACCAGTGCGTCTTCAAACCATCGTTCCACTGAACTGTCGATAACAACTTTTATTTTGAAATAATTATTAAGGAATTTTTTAAAATCAATACCATATTCAACATTCATCCAAGTATCAGATGTTAAGAATCCGATTCTTGATCCTTCTTTTAAAAAAGGCAATATATAGTACCAAAAATAAACATGAAAATCGGAAGTAGATGATGGTAAACCAGTGTCATAAAATCCATTAGTTTCCAGCATTTTTTTAACTTTATCTATCTGTTTTTCCTTGTTTTCTATCTGCTCTTGTCTAATATAAGGAAGATTTGATACTACTGCATCAAGTGGTTTGAAAATAATTTGTTTCTTTTCTCCATTCAATGTTTCGACGATGGCAGATCCCGAATCTGAGTAAAACGTCCTATATCTCGGAACCATCTCGTTTGTCTTGATGTCAAAGAAATTTTTTCTAACGATTTTAGGGTAGATTTTAGGGTCAATGAAAAGAAGCTTTGCAGACATTGCCATCATTGCTAAATGGACTGGATAGGGTGCTATATCAATACCAAAAATTTCTTCCATAAATTTTTGGCGTATTTCTTGATTATCTTCCTTTGCAAGCATCAATTTATAATCAAAAGCCTCTGATCCAAAGGTCATAGTCCCACAAGCGGGGTCCATTACTCTATCATCTTTATGCTCTATTGTTAATACATTAATCAAATCAACAATTGGTATTGGTGTATAATATTGACCTAAAGCATGTCTTTGTTCTCGAGAGATTAACCTGTCGTAGATATTCCCTAATGCAGATTGGGGCATTTTATCAATTTTGTATTGATTAAGATAATTTACTAATGCTTTTATTAGTGTAGATAATTTATTATCTGCAAATAATATTTCATCAGCTTCATGAATTTCAAAAATCGGTTCAAAATCTCCCGAGATTCTTTGTGCTTCTTCAAATGCACCTTGAATTAATCCTTTTATCATTTTTGCTGTTACGAGATTTTCAGGGATTGTGACATCAGGTAATTCATTGAAAGATCTCTGCATTATATTATAAAAAACAATTTTATTTGCTAATTTATATGCCGTATATCTTACGAGTCGTTTTTTGTGATCATCTTCAAAATTTTTAACCGGTTCATATTCTTGTTCCATCCACCATTTTTTTAATAATATATTTTTTACATATTTATAGGCGGCTTCAACAATGACATCGAGATGGGAATTTAAACCAAGAACAAATCCTTCGCCAATAGGTTTGTAAGATACATCGATTTTCTTTTCTTGGAGATTATCTATATAAAGAATAACATCAATTATCATTTTTTTTAATAATTGTTTTGTAGTCTCAGATTCAAAATCCTCCTCTCTTTTGATTTTTTTTTCTATAAATATTCTGTGAATCTCTCTGTTAATTAACGGTATTGTACAATCTCTATTATCCCAAATTACTGTTTCATTAAAATTAGATGTAATAAAATATCGCGATCCAACTGCTGTTGCTTTTTTAAAAGCATCATCTACTAACTTGATATTTCGTGGACTAAATCCTTCAACTATAGTAGGTCGCTTATACTCTCCTGTAAATAAAATTTTTTTATTTTTTTTAACGACCAAATCATCCAATTTATGACTCTCAGATAATTCTACGTCTGCTGAGTAGTTGTTACCATACTCATTAACGAATCCAGATATTCTCGATACAATAGTCTCTTCTCTGAGTTTCATTTATCCTGTTCCCCAAAGCGTCGATTAACAGCTTCTTATAATATCAGAATCTAAATATGTTATATATGGATTTTCTTTAATCCGTCATCGTCTCATTATTTATAGATGAAATTCGTTTAGAGAATAGAGAGAATGAATATTAAATTAATATCATTGAGAGGTAGGCATTTTAAAGTATATAATCCAGACAATCGAATGGTTTTGGAACATCCGAGCGTTACTGAAGAAGTAGATGTGTGTTTCAATGCATCAGTTAAGGACGGAGACCCATATTTAATAATTGAAGTTACATCTTTTATTGAAACTAAAATGCGTGTGCCAGGTCAGCATCCTAGAGCGGATCTTTATATTCTGGCTGAACATGGAAAAAGAATTTCAGAATCAATAGAAAGACCTATAGATATTCAACCTTTAAATGAAATTAAACAATCTGAAATTAATGTTTCATTTGGTAATCCAATTGCTAGATTTGGACGGCAATCAGTCCCAAAAGTAGAATGCCTCTATAAATATACATTTCAATTAATGGAAGCTCCATTCTCAAATGGTTTATTGAAATACGGAAGTGGGAAAGGAGCACTTGATTTAGAAAGACCGGGGGAAGATCAAACAAAATGGAAAAATGAAGGAGGTTCAATTCAACTTCATTTCTCTTTTTTTCATCCAATATATACGGCTAGACAAGCCCCATCTAAAAATATGACATTTTATGCATATATACCATGGAAGCACGCCAAAAGAATAGGAGAAATTTGTAAAAACTTGCCAGATATATAAATAAAATTTCCTTTAATTTATGGAGAAATATTTATTTAGTAATTAAAGATAATGATTCTTCGGGAAGTCAAAAAGAGATAGATCAACGAGGTCTTTTGGTCTTTATCTTCCCAGACTATGCGTTCCATTGTTTGTATCTATCTTTTCCTCCCAGACAAAGACTCCCTTTAATCATTCTTGTTCGGATGCTTTGTAATCATTTACTTTAGTATTTTTTTTTCAATTAAATCCTTATATATTTTACAATCATTAGGATCGGAACACCCACTACATTCATCAAAACAATCTTGTAATTTCACTAATGCACAAGGATGTAACTTTCCACCAGACTTTATTTTTCCGCATTTACTACAAACCACAGAAAATGTTCTATCGAATCCCTCACACATTCCCTGATAGGAACATCCATCACAGAGAACAATTTCCTGTATTAGTTTTCCATCCTCTTGTTCAATGTTATTCCATTCTTCAAGAACAGAATCTGTTAAATAACCGTATTCTTGGCAGCCATATATCGGGATATAACATAAATCATCCGATTCACAATTATCGCACGAATTTCTCTTTGCAAATAAATATTCTGTAAGGGCTTTTGATAAATTATAATGAAGTGTTAACCGCAAAATATCATTTAAAAATTCTTCCATATAATGGAAATCAATCAAATGAACATTTCTTTCAACAGCATAACTTAAACTTCCATCGAATCCTTTATCGGAAACAAGGATAGGAATTGCAAAATCTATATTATAATTTTTAATAGATAAATCAGCATACTTTTCCATTTTGTCTATCTTTTCTTTCCATTTATCCTCATCTTTATAATCATGTATTGTCGCATCAAAAATTAACCGAGTAACAATCCCCCTTGATTCTTGAATTAAACCATCAAACAAATCACTGATAGCACCATCATTAAATATTTTTTTCCAGTTTTTCTTTAATGTTACACTTGGAAAATATAATTCTTTCACGTCTCTAGGTATATCCCACACAACATCTGGTCGAAGAAATCCACTATCTTGCTTTTTTAAGTATGGTGTATAATCTAAAAGAACTGTTTTAACATTTTTTTCCTTTTGATATTTTTTAATTCTTCTGTATACTTGAACTTGAAATCGTGCATAATCTTTATTTTTTGGTAATATAGCATCAATCAAAGTAATCACAAATGAACAAAAACATAAAACTAATATTTAAAATATGTTTGAACTTGTTTTTCTGAATATAACACGACGATCAACTAGATCTTCTGCAATAGCAACAGCATTGGGGCCAAATCTGTCAAAAATTATATGAAGATTTTTACAGACCGAGATATAAAGATATAGATTAAGCTTATATCTATACTACATATTCTATTTTTTGATTGATATGCCATTTAGATTGATACGCTCAACAGGAATGTTAGATAAGTTGCCAAAAAATCAGAGAAATAAAACGATTTTAAGTTGGATAATATTGTTAAGTGCATTTTTTGCAGGACTATATGTGATATTATCTGGAGCATATCCCGATTCCACACAAAAATGGGCATTTGGTATAATTGGGGCAATTATAGGTTATGTCATCGGAAATTAACATATATACTTCAGGAAACTTATTAATTTCATAAAATTATATTATCAGAACATTTAAATATCCTTTAATATAATGTAGATATTACCGATTATAATAATTCAAGAAAACAAAAAGTTTGAAATGGTACACAATAGGTATGAAAAATGTTGGGAATAAACGTTAAAAAAGGAGGAAGATACAGGCCTCTTTCTTCTAACGACATAAAATCTGGTCTTAAACAGGCATCGAAATTGGAGATAGAATTTGCCGAATTTGATAAACAAATAGATAAAGCCTTAGAAGTAAGTAATAAGACATTACAAAGAACTATAACAATTTGATTCTCCTCTGTTTATTATTATGACGGATGACGAATGTAATCCTGAGTTAGGTGAAGCCTTCAATATAAATTCTTTTACCGAAGAGAATCTAAAAACGTCTCTTAACAATCCCTTTTTGTTACAAAGAAAATTTGATAAGAGATTCCCTGAATATTCGCAACATTTCCAGTACTTATATTCTTATCTATCCGATATGAAATGCAAGACCATTCTCCAAGAAAATAATTATATTGATAGAGATTATTTGGTTGATTTTGCACATTATTATGTGCGCTGTTTCACTCCATATGGAAGATTAACCAAAAGAATCCATTTTTTTTCAAAAGAGTTCGATAAACAATTATTTTTATCGGCACTTAATGGGTCAAAGAAGAATATTAATATTATAAAAAAAAATTATATCGGTTTTATTGTGGCCAAACCCCTGCCTGAGGCGATTATTGGACGTACTCTGTTAGGAACATACGAAAATGGATGTGTACCAACAACAAATAACGCAAAACGTTTTTTTACTTGTGTCTACAAACAAAAAATCAATTTATTTGGAATTGATATGGAAATCGAAAGCCTCGAGTATCAAGAACAAGATGCTGTGACTGCGGCGTGTGCTACAAGCGCATTATGGTCTGCATTTCACCAAACTGATAAAATCTTTAAAGGAACATGGGCACCAACACCAGTAGAAATTACGGAATCCGCAAACAAATTTTGGCAATTATCAAGACCTATACCGAGTAGTGGGTTGACAGTTATGCAAATGTGCCAAGCAATACACGAAGTCGGACTTGAAGCATATGTGCATAGTATCGAAGATCAAAAAGATCCCTATATGCATCCTCTAATAAGTTTAATATATGCATATCTCAAAATGGGCGTACCTGTAATATTACATGCTGAAATTAACGGAGATGATCATGCAGTAACTTTAAATGGGTATTGTTTGGAAGAAAAACAGCACATACCAAGAGAAGTAAAACGAAATTATCCTTACATTCCACTTGTTGGACGAAGAATTAGTAAATTTTATGCGCATGATGATCAAATCGGTCCTTTTTGTAAATTAGAAATTGTACAAAAAATTTTAGACCCATATAAAATTGAAAAATATTTACATTCGTATAAAAAAATATTGACATACGAACCCATTTCGATTATTGTCCCTCTTTATACAAAAATAAGAGTAGTTTTCCTAGACGTATTCAGATGGGTAAAAAAATTTCATGATTTTCTAAAAGCATTCAATAGGATTATAGAAACAAACATTGAATGGAATATTTATCTCTGTGAATTAAATACTTTTAGAAATCAAGTTCTCTCAGGAAGATTATATAAACAAGATCGTTCAAGACTTTTAAGAAAAAGTTTACCACATTATATATGGAGAATAGAACTTAATACGTTGGATGGAAATAAAATTCTTGAAATCATTGCAGATGCAACTGATATGAAGCGCTCTTTCTTTTTTAAGGATATGGTTTATTTTAATTCCCAATTTAAAACTGACATACACAATCTATTAAATGACCGTCAGGTTAGAACTGGATATGAACATGTTCTTACTGAAAAATTGTTTAATTTTCTTTTTGAAACCTCACAATAATCCATGCAAAAATCACTTAATGTTTCAGGACAGAAATTCTACCTCTTAGGTAAAATACATCCCGCGTCGACCATACATTTTCGATAGATATTTATACAATGAACTTTGGTTTTTCAATCATGGTTGGAAGAAAACTCACTGAGAAAGACATCAACGAGATTCATAACTATTAAAAACAAGTGAAAATACTTTAATAATTATTAATCTAATAATTTGTTTTCATTTAATTTATCCCAAGCTTTTTTTATTTCATTTTTTGAAAATTTAGGTTTTCTTCGGTGCAGAGCATCAATAGTTTCATCCATATCGAAATTACAATTTTTTCTAATGTAAAGTATAGATGCAAATAATTCTATCTCATCAATATTTGGCTTGGTAATTTTAAAAAAATCTATCGCAGTTTTAAATATTTTTTCATTTTCCTCTGATTTAAACTCAATTAATTCTAAATTACTTGTATCATTTATCTTATAAAGATTAGTTGCTAAATCTGATGAATATGGACCATACACATACCATTTAAATTTATATCCAAGATCTAAGCCAAATCCTTTTTGAAGGATATAACAAATTTTTTGAGCAAATAATCTGTCCTCAAAATTATTAGAATCAAATTCTTTAATACGTTTTAACAGTCCGAAAATTGCCTCACTCTTATTGCTCATATATCTTGATAAACCTAAGTTATTTATAAGAATTTCGATAATCTTATAAAGAATTATTCTATTAAATAATGAAAAATTCTTTTTTAGAATATTTTTATTACGAAAAGCGGAATGTAAAATTGGTTTATAAACCTTTGTTTTTCAAAATTTTATAGATATAAACATTTTTAACATAAAGCTTAAATATCATTTGCATTCTATTACTATTGAGGTGAAAGAAAGAGGTTTAATATGGAGGATTATGAATTATTAATTTTTTGGCTTATTATGTCTCTATCTGTTGTTATTGCTTTATATAACTGGATAAGTACAAAACGGTTTAAAGAATTTAATAGATTATTATTTGAATTTTCTGAAGGTCAAGAATATTATTTTGATAAACTAAATACTAAAATTATAAAACTTGGAAATGAAGTTTTAAAGTTAAAAAAACAATTAGAAGAATCGATAAATCAAAGGGAGAAAAAAAAATGATTGAGGTTTCACCTGAATTGGCTTTATTATCTGCGAGCGTACCATTCTTGGTTGCGTTAGTAACCTTAATAGATAAATTAAATCTAAAAGGAATATTCATGATATCCTTCTATTGTATTGAAATACTAACATTTGGAAGTACAATAATATTTATTGTGTTAAAATGGTTTGGATGGGAAAATAGTATTTATTTTTATTCTTTTATAATTGCTATGATTTTCCTAATATTATTTGCAATAGTATATCCTATATCAAAAAAATGTGGTTACTCTTGGTCATTACAAAAACAAAAACCTCCAAAAGAAAACATTTGATGAACAAACCATTGAAGCTGTGTGGAATAAGGCAAAAATACAACCTGGCTTTACATCATTCAGATCAGATGTTTGTGGTACTGATATTCAACGATCAGAGTATGGAAAAGAATCAAAATATGGATGGGAAATAGATCATATAAATCCTGGTGCAAATGGGGGCACAGACGATCTTAGTAATTTACAACCTCTTCATTGGGAAACCAATATGATGAAAGCAGATACCTATCCTTGGAAATGTCCTGGATGATTATTCAAATTATTAATTATTTCAAGAGATATGATTTGAGGATGGTGAAAAAATGATAGATGAAAAGATAAGAAAACAGGCTGAAGAGACCGTTAAAGGGATTATAAAAGGGACCAACACCTATGGGAGAGTTGAATTATCCATTGTCCATTTCAGAGAACGATATAGACTTGTCGGTGATATTGGAATAAGCGCAAGTGTTGGTCAACTAATACGTATTGTTGAAGACCGAAAAAGACTCAAAGATACTATAGTTGGAATTATTTGGTTAAAAATACCTAGGTCACCTGAACAAAACGACTATCTAATCGCTTTTGAATTGGATTATTGGGGGGATCTCAATAACACTATCTATTATATCTGTGGAGGAATGACTGATCATTCAGGAGAAGGGGGACGAGCTTATAATGCAATGAAATTCTATATTGAACGATACAACGATATCCCTGTCACTACAATTATTCTTAAAGATTACCCTGTAGAAAATTTTAATAACTCAAAAGATTTAATCAACTATCTTGATAAGAAACTAATTATGAAGTGAAACAAGAAAATCTGTTAAAGCTTAAGATACCTAATAAGTCACATAAATAAAAAATAATTATTGTGCAAAATGCTGGTTTATTGTGCAATTTCCGTGTTAACACGGATTAATGTGCAAAGCCCTGTTTTTCAATATGCTTTTATACTAGTGGTTTTGCTTTTTCAATCATGGTTGCTACAAAACTCACCGAAGAAGATCTTGATAGGATAAAAGAAGCGATAAAAAAAGGAGTAAGCACTAAATTATTAGCTGAAAAATATGGGGTTGACCGGTCAACGATCCAGAAAAGAGCTAAGGATGTCCTGTCCATAAAGAAGATACCATTGGAAACGAAAAATAAAGTCATCAAAGCGATCAAAGAAGGAGCTACCAAAGCTGAGGCTGCACAGATGTACGGATTGAACATAGGAACCGTGTATAACCTCACCAGGGGCATTGTAGAGGGTCATCATATCCAGGGGAACCATATCATTCGCAAGAACGGCATACGGCTTCTGAACAGGCTTATGACCGACGGTTTCTTAGTCTCTGATTTCGTGGTCTCTACTGTCCGAAATCTTCAGATGAAGTTCCCTGTCATCAAATCAGCAAGATACAGAGATAAAACCTTCTTCTATCTTCCGGGGCGAGAAGAGGAAGCCATAGAGGCTTTCTTCAAGGAGAAACCAGATCGTATCATCAGCTACAGTTCTGTTGAGGAGATGGCGTTCCTCCTTGGTGTGAAGATATCCAAGGAGGATCGGAGAAACCTTGTAGATCGGTACAAGCATAAGCATGCGCAATATTGGGAATCCAGACGATTGATCCAGAGGCGATTGGAGGATTTCGTCCCTGACTTGGAGTATGTTCCTGTTTCTGAATGGGCTGAACCAAGCTTCCGTTTATTTCCTAAAAACAAATGATAAACATTTGTTATTGTGGTCGGACATACTAATTGTCATTGATAATATCATATATATCGATAGTATTTTGTCCATTTGTAAATAGAATGCCCGTCTGGTCTGTATTTAATGTTAAAATATTAGATAAAGACTGTTCGTTCAAATTACCAATAAGATTCATTTGATCAGAAGTGAAACACCTTATAGGGAATGTTTCATCTATTGTTTTAGAGAAGTAAGTTATACCATCCCAAACCCATTGTGCTCCATTCCAATCAAAAGACGCCATATCATATAACGTTTCGACAATATGTATATTATAACGCCCTTTTGGAACATTTATCATAGGACTATGGACAAAAACTGTTGGTAGACTTCCTTCATAGATTTCAAAATATACATGACCCGTATCTATAAAAACAATTGGATTCCCGCCGTTAATTGGTATAAGTTCAACTATATCATGATATATCCCTTCAAACTTTCTACCAGAACCAGGATAACCAAAATTAACCTCTAAAGAAGCAGAATAATCTCCTGTTTCAATGACGTCATCCCATTCTCTTATGTAAAAGACATCGTGATTTCCCTGGCAATAAGCGTAGTTATGTAAATAAACAAGTTCTGTACCTCTTTCATTTACCAATGCAGGTTGTCCTCCTACTGGTAAAACATATAGTGTTCCACTGAATAAAATAATTATCATAAAACATGTTCCAATTTCTACAATTTTGTTTTTCATATTCCTTAATTCCTCCATATTAATAACAGAATGAGTATTAATATATCATGTCCATATATTTAAATATGTTGAAACGATAAAATTATGTGGATTGGTTTTTTAAAGAAAGAAACAATATATGAAAGATTATCAAAGAGGGTGTTAAGAATTGGCAGAAAAAAAAGTTGAGTTCAAAAAAACAGACTTATTCGATCTACTATTGGATTTTTATAAAGTAGCAACTGCAGAGAGTCAAAGTATTGGAACACAAAGAATGAGACTTATAGCAGGTAGTATAGTGGGAGTCACTGTACTTTTTGCGTTCTTAAATTTTACCAATAATAATATTTTATTAGTGGGGTTTATGCTTACGCTTGTTATTACATTGTTTATCCTCATTGGTGTTGAATATATTATTTTAACACGAGTTGGTCATCAACATGAGGTAACGGCTTTGTTAATAGAAGAATTTATTCAAGAATATCTTGAAAAGGGGAAAACTGAAGAGGAACTCAAAAAAGAGATAGTAAAAAGATTACCTTATTCAAAAATAAAATTAATTAAAAAATTCAAACAAAAATATTCATAACAAAATGAAACAACTAATTACAAAACCTACTTTTCAACATCTTTAAATATCAGTGACCTCGATTTTTAATCATGGTCAGAAGAAAACTTACTGAGAAAGATATCAAAGAGATACAAGATCTCCTTCAACAGGGACATGACGTCCCCGAGCTTGCTGTAAGATATGGTGTGAGCAGATCGGTAATCTATCGGAGGGCGAAGGATCCCTATATCGCACGAGGAATCCCATTAGAAACCAGGAATAAGGTCATTAAAGCAATCGAAGAGGGCTATACGAAGGCTGAAGCGGCGCAGATGTACGGGTTGAACATAGGAACCGTCTATAACCTCACAAGGGGCATTGTAGAAGGCCATCATACCCAGGGGAATCATATCATTCGCAAGAATGGGATAATGCTTCTGAATAGGCTTATGACCGATGGTTACTTGGTCTCTGATTTCGTGGTCTCCACTGTCCGTAATCTTCAGATGAAGTTCCCTGTCATCAAATCAGCGAGATATAGGGATAAAACCTTCTTTTTCCTCCCTGGGCGAGAAGAGGAAACCATTGAGGCGTTTTTCAAGGAGAAGGCAGACCGCATCATCAGCTACAGCTCTGTTGAGGAGATGGCGTTCCTCCTTGGGGTCAAGATATCCAAGGAGGACCAGAGAAACCTTGTGGATCGGTACAAGCACAAGCATACGCAGTATTGGGAGTCCAGAAGACTTATCCAGAGGCGGTTGGAGGATTTCGTCCCTGATCTCGAATATACTCCGGTGTCTGAGTGGGCTGAGCTAAGCTTCCGATTATTCCCTAAAAACCAGGAGGAAAATATTTATAAACCATGATGGGAGGTTCTGTGTAATATAGCATTGGGAAATCAGAGTTGGTGAAATCGGTTGGTATATCAGTTCTCGTTGTGCTTGCTATTCTTTATGATACTTACGACTCTTTGAAAAAGGTCATGAGATTTCCTATTCATAATAAAAATCAATATCTGTGGTAAAACAAAAACAAGGATGAGCATTGTAACAATCCCAACTTCAACAAGTCCAAAAAATACAATTAAAATTAATTCTAATAGAATAAAGGGAGAAACGACTATCAGCATTACCAGACCAAGAGACGGTGCTCTTGGAATAACTGTACAAATAGTTTTGCCGTTCTTCTCTCGATAATTAATTATGCAACCCCTAAAACGGTCTTGCATGATTTTAATGTTATTCCAAGGTCGGTTAGTCTCTTTCAACTCGTAACGATACGTCGAGCCAAGTTCCTTCTCAACCATATCTTTAATTTCTTTCCCTTTTACGACCTTATTAAACTGAAACTTTTCCATATAATTCCTCCTCAATATTATGGTTTTTATGCTATTTGTTATTTTTAAAGGTAATATAAAGATATCTAAAATTACAGTAATCAACTATTCTTTATTCTATTTAGTATTAACACAAAGATATGAAATAAAACCGTGTCAATGATTATTGATAATATGAAAAAAGAGAAAACGTATTCCTTAATTCTCTATCTCCATTATATCGAATTAATATTCTTCATCTCTATAAGATACTGGCATTTTCCTGTAAAAGCATCAACGCAAAATGGTTCGCACTCTGTCTTATAACTACTTTTAAAACAATATTTTTTAAATAAATCTTGTTCAATTGTTTTTACTTCTTTTGTAAATTCGCTCGGATTTTCTATCTTTAATCTTTTTAGATGAGCGATTTGTTCATTACTGATAGACAACGAACTTCCCTTCATTGTATAATTTTTTTTTTAATTCTGGTTCAACTATTTCTTTTATTGTACGGAAAACATCTTGTGAATTTTTAAGATGGTCACCCTCTATTATATGGAGGTTAGGGTAATCTTTCATATCAAGAAAAATTTTTCTGACCTTCTCCAGATACTCCTTCTTTTCAAAAGAATTACAGGTATCTCCTCTGCCATTTATCCTTTTAATACCGATCTGCGGAGTGACATCTAGTATTATTGTGACATCTGGGATAGGCGCAAATTCTTCATTAATTTTTTTAATGTAATTTTTATCAATTCCTAATGCACTCTGATAAGCGATGGTTGAAAAATAATATCTGTCCATAATTACGATATTATTATCTTCGAGATTTGGTCGTATTCTCTTTTCTACATTTTCTTTTCTATCCTCAATGAACAGATTGAGTTCATATTCAGGAGTGTATTTTAAGTGGTCGAAAAATCTATGCTCACTACGGCTCCGTATTTCCCTCGCGTATTTACCATCCTTCGATGGCTCTTTAATAACTATCGAAGAAAAACCTTCGGAGAGCAACCAATCATTTAATAACTTACATTGAGTAGTTTTTCCCGCTCCATCTATGCCATCGATAGCAATTAAAAAACCTTCTGCTAACTGTGGCATAATATTTTACTCCCCATGATGATATTCCCTGGTAGTCTCCTTCCCTTCATCGGTATCCCGTATATGAATTTACTGTTAATAAATATATCACTTTATTGTATTTTTTAATATTAGCTCGTATAAGATTATTTTTACTGTAAATCATTAACAATATATAATAAGAATCATGTCAATGCTTTCCTTTAGGAGGATATGTTTTTAAAGAATTGATTGTTACAAAACAACGGAGTGGAGGCAAAGGTTTTGATGAAATGTACACATTGTGGGAGAAAAATCGGTGTTTTTGAAACAAGGTATAAATGGGTGGGGAAAAAAAGAGCGGTGTGTACTGAGTGTTATAAAAAACATTTGAATGAATCCCCAGAAAAACAAGAACAATGGGAGATTGAGGCAAAAGAGAGCGAAAAACAACCTTTTAAAGATACAGAAAAAAGAAAACAAACGTCTCCAACAGTTCTTGAACGGACGGAAAGAAAATCGGATAGAAATTGGAGAATTTTATCATTTTTAATAGGGTGCGGCTTATCATTGGAGAGCGCAGGGATAGCATCGAGTGTAACATCAATGCTTAATAATCCATTCAAGGTTCAATATATTCCAGGATGGATAGTGAAAACCTGGATTGATTATAAGCTTGTCTCAGTTGAAGATTTATATGCGATGCCAATATATTTTTATTTCCACTATTTTATGGCGGGTGTTGTTGTTAGCTGTTTATTATTTGTTTGGGCATTGAGACCGGGTAGAGGTTTTCGCAACTGGCGACTTACCATTCTTATCCTTTTCTTCGGATCGGCAATGACCGTATTTTCTATTTGGGGTTCATATTGGGCGATGCAGTTAGAACATTCATTAGGTTCAATGCTTGGGCAATTCTTACTTTATGCTCCTTTTGGCCTTGTGGGAATCATTAGTATTATCAACGTGGTGTTTTGGCGACAAATTAACGAATACTATTTAAAGATAGGATTAGGATTGAGCATAATAGTTCCTGTTGCGATTTATTCATATACCAGTTATTTTTTTAATTACGATTTTTTATTTGTTCTAATGGTTATTTCTTTGTGTATTAGCCTATCGGTTGTCTTTTTTACTTTGGTTTTGACTAAGAAGCCGATTGCTATATACAAAAAAGCTGTTCAACGAAAACCAGAAGACGCTAAGGCACATTTCGACCTTGGAAATGCACTTTTAAGAGAACGTCTTTTTGATGATGCAATTACTGAGTATAAAAAAGTCCTTGAATTAAAACCAGACTATGCTGAAGCATATAATGGACTAGGGACGGTCTTGATTTGGAAAGGTCTATATATTGAGGCAATCAACGGTTTTAAAAAAGCAGTAGAACTAAAATCTGACTATATTGAAGCATGGAATAACTTAGGTATTATGTATGAAGATCTAGGGCAATATGAAAAAGCGGTTGAAGCTTATGATGAATCAATAAAGTTACTGCCATTTTTAAATCCAGCAAAAGCTAACAAACAAGAGATACTTGATAGAAAAAAAAGATGAACCTTAAAAGAATGTGAAAAAATGACTAGGTCAGCGATATAATGACCTTTTGATATGGGTGAATATCGACAACTGTTCAGAAGATATAAGAAGTAAGTAACCGTGTCAATGCTTGTTCGATATATGTGATTTGTGTAATTTGAGTTTGTAAACACTTTTAAAAACACATTGTATACATCTCTATGGTCTCCCCTTATTACGTTGTTCACCAAACTACGTAAATGTAGGAGACTTCTAACAGGATTAGTTTTCTACCAAAAGGGGGGAGACCAAAAACTTTAATCTGTTGCCAAAATAACTATATTTAATAAAAAGTCAAATAGAAGAATGATATATCATAGAACTTGATTTCATGTATAAAGTAAAAAATACATTTGAACCTAAACTTAATTTATTTTGGATTTTAATTATTATTCTCTCTGTTATTGTTTTTATTTCCTATCTTCTAATTATTGTTTTTCCCCTTATAGAAATACCTCATTCCATTTATAAATATGGAATAGGATTGATTATTGTACTTTTAATCTTAAAATTTTTCATTTTTGTTTATAATAAAATAAAAAAATTTATTTTATGTTTTTCTTATATCTTCTCTTAAAAAATAACAGAAGGAAAACATTTATAAATAATAATAGGATAATATTTCTTGGGGAGTCAAATAAAGAGATATATCCGTGAAATCGTTTTCTTCCCAGACAACGCGTTCAAATAATTGTATCTATCTTTTTCTCCCAGACATAGACTCCCCTAAACCTTCTATCTCTGATTCTCTTTTCAACGAACCGGGGGGCAAATCATTTTTAAGGAAAGAACAGTTACCAAAACTCCAATTATCAGGATGAATGATATGGCGAAAACAAGTAAGAAACAGATAGATAAGGATATGAAGCGGACCATGGCAGAGCTGGAGAGGAACTCAAATGAAAACCTTGATGCACTCGCGAAGCGGTTGAAGTTCTCACGGCAGAAGATCTGGAGGTTTGTCAAGATCCTGGAAAAGAGCAAGGCCATCTGGGGATATACGGCTGTTATTGACAATGAAAGGAGATCGTTGATAGGCTATACGCTGATGCTGAAACGGTCAATGAAACCGATAGATGAAAAGACCCTAGATGCATTCACATCACAGGAGACACAAGATGCTCTCGGTGTGACCATTGAGAGTTTGTGCTATGTGCATGGTGAGTACGACTGGATCCTTTCCTTCACGGCCTCAGATATCAAGATGGCGAAGAGGTTCTATGAAACATTACTGACAACATATCCAGGGGTGTTTGAGCGAGCGAGCCTATTAGAGACCCTTGTTGCTGTAAGGGATCACCATATCGCTAATCCGAATGTAAAAAAGCTGAAGGAATTTTTGTAACAGGTCTTACTATTTTAAGTGGAGAATAACCGTTCTTTCCATACGTATCCAACACTTTTTATCCTGCCTTTTTTTCCCTAGACCGGACTCCCCAATACTTTCCGCATTCTCGTTGTTGTTAGATGAAGTTACCGCCCCTTATAAATATCTATATTTCCTCTCCTTGTTGAAGTTCTACTGCTGTCGTATAGTAAGGTGGTTCATCTTTAGCTAACCATCCAATATTTCCCCAGCGCTTGTAAAGTGCCATGTAAAAAGAATTGGGATATTGAACTTGAAGAATCACATTAGCAACATACCATCCAGGTCCAGATCCAGTGTTGTCATGAGAAAGTTCGATGTAAGATTTGCGGAGTTCGCCAAGTGTCATATTCGTCTTAAAATAGTATGTATCGGTATCACCCCTTTCAAAATCGTTATAACCGGCGTAATCCAAATCGAACCTCTTTGCACCAATCAACAGTCTAACGTTTGCATCAGTACCTGCTTTTGGTACGTTGCCAGTGGTAATAGTAACTGCAATCGCTACTATTTTTTGATTAACTGGCTTATTTTGAGTAATCCTCTCATAGGTTTTCAATTTATACTTTATAGGTTTTGGCATAACATATTCCTCCTCTTAAAAAATACTATTTTACTTTTCCTTTTAACCAATTTTTTTCTAATATTCTGCTACCATGCAAGATTGGATTTCATTTTCTCGTCTTGCTCGTTCAAAACACTTTATTTTAAATCTGCTTCAAAATCAACTTTTTCTGAATATTTTTCCTTTCGCCTCCCTGGTGAAATCGTATTAAATATTTTTCACCATTTTTATAATATTGAATGGGTATATAAACTTTACCCATTTTCCCTTAATCCCATTATACAGATAAAATATGAGTAAGAAATCACTATCAACAGAAGAAAACGGGACTACTATTGAGAAATTCAATGAATATTAATAGAAAAATAAGAAATGACACGAGAATCTGTATAAGAGGATAGCATATTTCATTGCTAATACTAATATCTGACATAAACTCCCTAACCTTTCCGTTATTAAAATCCTACAAAAATAATAAATTTTATAAGATTTTTTACTTTTGAAGGAAAGTTCTAACATATGATTTTATATTTTAATAATTAAATACAAACATAATTTAATAATCAATAAATTGATATGAAAGAGGGATTGGAAATGGAAGAAAAAGAAACGTATAATATCTTAGATATTAGGGAAGTCGATCCGCAGCTAGAAAAGCACAGAAAGGACGTATTGGAAAAATATCTCGAGTATGGGCTTATAGCAATGCAAAAGGCGAGAAATCAGGGAAAAACCCTTGATGATGTTATTGAACAAATGAAAACCGCCCTCTGGTATGTGAAAAACGAAAGAATGCAGCAGATAAATAACGAACTAGGCTTGTGACCTTATTTCTTTTTATTTCCGAGTATCTCATCAATGAGTTCGTATTTTATCAGTGCTTTCCCCATAGTGATTTTCCCATCGTCAAGCCTGAAAAATATCTCATCGTTTGGTTTAATTTTAAGGAGATCAAGGACTTCTGGTGGAAGCGTAACTCTGTTTCTGCTATCGAGAGGTCGTGGTTTTCCTAGTAATTTTCCCATTAAAACAGTAGGAATACATTGGCCGTATTAAATTTTATTGGGTATATGGGTAAATGGGAAAGGTTTATATGCCCATTTTAATTTACAGATAAGGATGAAAAATGTTTGACATGATTTCATCGGGAGGCAATAAACGAAATATTCATTATAGAATGGAAGAACGGATTATGAGAAATAATATTTTTTCAATAGACATACAGATGTTTTAACGATACAAATAAAACGGGCAAGGCGGAAAAATAAAATCCAACCTCGCATGGTAAATAAACAATAGAAATACATCAATTTAAAGGAGAGGAAAAAAATGAAAAGCAAAATAGGAATATTAGTAATAGGGCTAGCGATAGCGAGTATGTTGTTTACCATACTCCCGACAAAAATGGTCCAGGCAGCAGGAGATTTTCCGTGTGAAGCTGGAGGTCCATATATGGGAATAGCACATAATAATCCTAATATGAATTATTACTTACCGGTGTATTTCCATGGCACATATGGTCCACTTCCAGGGCCATCTGGAAAAATTGCACTATCATGGGATTTCAAAGACGGCACATATGGCTCTGGAGCAAATCCTGTTCATCAGTACAATACTGTAACGACTTATTCTGGTATCAACTTCACTGTAACTGCTCCTCCATACCAGGCTTATGATACTACGACAGCAACGATTTATTCAAATAATTGGATAATGACAACCAGAATTTTTGCTCTACGTAACTGGGTTTTCATGTTTGGAACTCTGCATCTTTTTGTGCAAGTAGGTTCTGCTTCTGGTCAATATGATGATACGCCACCTTTTCAAACAGTTATTGAACTTTGGCAAAATGGTGTAAAGCAAACTGAGTTAGATCGACATGACTTTAACCCATTAGCACAAGGCGGTAACACAAACTGGTACGATTATTCATTTGTTGCCAATTATCCAACAGGACAATATGAGTTCCGCGAAAAGGTAGTACTACCGAATGGCCTAAATTACGAATTATGTGATCCAGCTACTCCTTGGTCTTTTAGTATTTTGTAAGACCATCGCATATCAAATTTAGACAGAGAACAGATAACAGAAATCATCAGCATTTATATGATAAACACGAACTCAGGTACGAATACCTGATCTCTCTCTCTCTTTTTTTTTTTATTTTTTATTAATGTTTTCAATCCTTTGCACTTAGATAAATCTATTTCCTTCGCGTTTTCCAATAAAATCTTTTGGAAATTTTGGTAGTTGTTTTTGTTATTTTTCTCCTGTTAAATCATTGTTCTTTCTCATTTTTTTACCTTCGGAACTACTGTTATCGGAGCGCCCGAGGAAGAAACCGCACTGTCTGTTCTTCCTGCGCATGGTCTGCTGCTCAAAGGAGAAGGATACAAGGCAGTCGCACTCGCGGCTCTGGGGAGTTACGGTGCGATTCTTGTCTGCCTTGCGTTTCTCTATCCACTTCGGTTCATCATTGGTCCCCCGCTCTCCCTGTACACCATGATACGAGAGGTGATGGTCTGGGTGCTCCTCGCGATCGTCATCCTCATGATCACAACAGAAAAAACACGGATCACCGATTTTAGTAATTCAGGGAGATTTCCTTCGATTCTTGGGATATTGTTTGCTGCCTTTGTCTTTGTTCTTTCCGGAATCTTCGGCATCCTTATCTTTGATTTTCATCTTACGTCGCCTATTGGGTTGCCTGCCCCTGTCTTGTTTCCCGCACTCGCAGGATTATTTGGAGTACCTACTCTTCTCAACTCATTATTTACCAAACCAGCTATCCCAGAACAGAAGGTACAACCCCTTATTCAGAATAGAATCGAGAAAAAATCCTCCGTTGTTTCCATACTCACCGGCAGTATTGCTGGGATTTTCGTCTCACTCATTCCTGGTCTGACCACAGCAACGGGGACTGTACTTGCGATGAACGCACGACAAAAAGCAAGTCAGGAGCAAACCATCGTTACCCTTTCCGCTGTGAACACCGCAGCGACCTTCTCAGTCACCGTGATGTTGTTTGTTATCCTACGGGCACGTAGCGGCGTCACGCTTGTAGTTCGGGATCTGATAGCAATTGAACCATGGCAGTCACTTACCATGCCTGTAGGGCTGATTTATCTCTTAATGTTCTTATTGCTAAGTGGGGCTCTTTCGTATTTTCTGACGCTGTACCTTGGAAAACTTTTTGCAAAAAAATTCCATATCATCCCCTATCAAAAACTTTTAGTTTTTACCCTGACCTTCATTTTTACTCTCGTTGTTCTCTTTACAGGGATTCTTGGTTTAGCCGTGTTACTGGCAGCAACCAGCATCGGGTTCTTACCGATATGCTGGGGTGTACGACGAAGCCATTGCATGGGGATATTGTTGATCCCTATCATTCTTTATTTTCTTTAACAATTGAATTTTCTACACGATCGTACCAATCAGAGATATCGACACGATGTTTTCTTGCGGTATACAACGCAGCGACTTCAGCAAGCAGATTTTTTTCTTTTCCCTCTTTTTTTATTTCATCATGTATCTCGGTTTTATCCTGATGGGTTTGTGCATAAATCTGTGAGACAATCTCCTCGATGATGTCTTCTTCTTTTTGTTCATCTGTCGTTTCGATAAAAGTTTTTTTCGAGGGAGTAAAACCGACAGGGATTTTGATTGTATCCAGTGGAAAATTTGGGACTAACGCCCCATCTTTTTTCACTACGAGTTCTTTTTTCATTGCATAGGTCACGAACTGGTGTGATTCCTTTGTGGAGAACCAGCCTAATTCCATGGAGAGCGGTAAATACAGTTCTGCCTCTGTTAACCTGGTTTTTCCACTCCGATTAAAAAGAAACGCCAGAATGATTTTCGCCTCAGCATCCATTATACCGCTCCTTGTTTTTTATTCAGATCGATGATGATACCAGTGATTCCTTGTTCACTCCACAACTGATTTTTCTCTAGTGAACTCGCGTAGAGATATATCTTCTGATGTACCGTTCTCTCTTTTGAAAAGCTCCCGTACAATGTCTCTTCATTGAATAGTATAATTCCGATATCACCGTTGTAGGAATGCTGCAGCGTCTTCTGCTCTTGGTGTTGTTTGCTCATATCAAGATAGATTTCATCATCGGTCAACTCCTGCACATCAGGCATGTCAAGAGCCGGCCAGAGATCTTCCCGTAAGGTGATGTTCGTCGCACCAGACATAATCGTATCCATGACATCATCAATCCGTCGAGGTCCATTATCAATCCAAAGGACGCAGTGTTCTGCAAGCCTCTGGTACAGTTCGAGATTTGGGTTATTACGCTCGATGCCATCTAGGTCGAGTACGTACAGCAAAGAATCTTTTTCCACTCTGGTCGATATATCCACCAGTGAGAGACTATTCCCTTCTTTCCCATCAAACAGTTTTGTATTTTTTAGAGAAACAAGAGGGACAATATTCATAGGTCATCAACAGGTACATCACGTAATACTTTTCAAATACTCACTGTCATACAAACAAAAGAAAAAAGGAAGAATATTATCTCCCGAGCCGTCGCTCTGTCTCAGCGATTATCAATCTTGTTTTGATGACCGTATCCGGGTTTAGGGAGATACTATCGATGCCGCACTCCACAAGGAACTCAGCGAACTCTGGGAAATCAGAGGGTGCTTGCCCGCAGATACCGACTTTTCTGCGTGGATGATGGTTGTGCGCAACGGTAATTACTTGTGAAACGAGTCGTTTGACCGCGTCGTTCCGCTCATCGAAGATATGTGCTACCAGGTCTGAGTCCCGGTCTAAGCCAAGGGTGAGCTGTGTCAGATCGTTCGATCCGATGCTAAAACCGTCGAAGATTTCTGAGAATTGATCTGCGACAATGACATTCGAAGGGATTTCGCACATGACGTAGACTTCAAGCCCATTTTCCCCTTGTTTCAGGCCGTATTCGTTCATGACTTCTATGACCTTTCGTCCTTCTTCAGGCGTACGGCAGAACGGGATCATGGGTTTGATGTTGGTCAGTCCCATGTCGTTGCGTGCTTTCTTTAGCGCAATACATTCAAGTCCGAAGGCTGGTTTGTAGGTTTCATCATAATAACGGGAGGCTCCTCGCCAGCCGATCATCGGGTTATGCTCGTCTGGTTCGTACAGATACCCGCCGATGAGGTTCGCGTACTCGTTTGTCTTAAAATCAGACATCCGCACAATCACATCAGAGGGGTAGAATCCTGCCGCTATCTTCGCAATCCCCTGAGCTAACGTATCGATAAAGAACTCGACTTTGTTCTCATAGCCGACGCTGCGTTCATCGATTTTTTTGATGACCTCAGCAATCTTTTTGTCCTTCGATGCTTCCTTTTTTAATGCGTCATAATTCAGTAATGCTAATGGATGAATGCCGATGTGTGAGTTAATGATGAATTCCTCTCGTGCAAGACCGACGCCGTTGTTTGGGATTTGTCCTTGTTGGAACGCTTGTTCAGGTACCCCGACGTTCATCATGATCTGCGTCTTGGTTGGCGGGAGCTGGTCTAGTTTTATTTCATCGATATGGAATTTCAATAGCCCCTCATAGATTCTCCCAACTCCTTCAGAGCAGTCAATCGTGATATGTGAGCCTTTCTTAATGACTGAGGTGCCGTTTCCTGTACCAATCACACAGGGGATTCCCAGCTCCCTTGAGATAATAGCAGCATGGCAGGTACGTCCACCGCGGTTGGTGACGATGGCACCTGCGATTTTCATAATCGGCTCCCAATCAGGATCCGTCATGTCCGTGACCAGGACTTGGCCTTTTTTGAATTGACTGATGTCCTTAGCGTTTTCGATGACGTTGACATCGCCCTGTCCAATCTTACTTCCCACCGCTTCTCCTTCGACAAGCAGTTTTCCTTTTTCATCAAGCACATAGGTCTTCATGGTCGCCATGTCTTTTTGTGAGTGTACCGTCTCAGGACGTGCTTGGACAATGAACAGCTCTTTGGTTTGTCCGTCTTTTGCCCATTCGATATCCATGGGTTTCTTGTAATGATCCTCGATGATGCAAGCCCAGCGAGCCAGTGTTAAAAGCTCTTCATCATTGATGACGAATTTCGCTTTATCTTCCGTGCTCACCTTGGTCTGCTTGGTCCCTGTTGTCCCGTAAATGAGACGTTTTTCTTTTGACCCTAGTTTCTTTTCCAGTATCGGTTTAAATCCTTTCAGCAGCGTTGGTTTGAAAACATAGAATTGATCCGGATTGACGGTTCCTTGCACCACGTTTTCCCCAAGACCATAGGCGCCCGTGATGTACACCGCATTAGTAAACCCACTTTCCGTATCTATGGAGAACATGACACCGGAACAGGCGAGGTCTGAGCGGACCATTTTCTGCACACCAACAGACAGGTACACTGAGAGATGGTCAAAACCTTTATCCACACGATAGGAGATCGCACGGTTCGTGAATAATGATGCAAAGCAATCCCGTACTTTCTCGATAAGATCATCTTCCCCACGGACGTTCAGATATGTTTCTTGCTGCCCTGCGAAACTAGCGTCAGGAAGATCTTCTGCTGTCGCACTGCTTCGAACCGCGACATCAACATCTTCTGCATAGCGGAACTCCATCTCCCGGTAATGTCGTCTGATATCCTCTTCAAGCTCGGGAGGTATGGGAGTGTTTTTAATAAGATCCCGTATCTTTTGACCTCGTGCGGCAAGATCTGTCACATCATGGGTGTCGAGGTCTTTAAGAATCTCTTTTATTTTCACATCAATGCCTGCTTTCTCAATCATATATTTATAGGCATATGCTGTAATTGCGAACCCTGAGGGTACTCGGACTCCTTTCTTGCCGAGGTTCTGAATCATTTCTCCAAGGGAGGCATTTTTCCCACCAACAGAAGGAACATCATTAATGGTGAGATCTTCAAACCACTTTACAAACTCCTGCGTCATTGACAGCTCTCCTTTCATGAGGGAGGGTTAATGTGAACTGACATATAAATTCTTTTTAGCAAACGATGTGAAAGGATGAACGATTCGATATCATCGGTGATAATAACTAGAGAAAAATATTATAAATAGTACGAAACATATAACTATGCTATAGGGGGAAAATGAATAAAAAGAGCATTTGTTCAGCTTTAGTTCTTGTCGTATTTATTCTTTCAACTTTTTCTGTTTCTCTAATGGGTTCTGATTTGAATGTAAAATCATCTGAAACAACGAGCCAAGACGAATGGTACTATCTTCCGGCGTTTCCGAATTACGCACCACAAGGCCTGCCTGATTTCGATCAAAAACAAGATAATTGGAGAGCCGGAGGAAAATGGCTCTTAATAGGGGGGCTGTGGTCCTTTTGCGCCCCCACAAGTCTGGCTGAGATTTTCTGGTGGTTCGATTCAAAGTACGAAGACCCGCTTGGCTACCCTGGCGATGGGAACGACACCTATCCACTTGTGACGACCTATACTACGATTGGAACCCCAACACCTGGACCGAATCCCGATGATCATAACTTCAATAATGTCAACGATTTGGCGACCCGCTGGAAACATGGACGAGGAGCCAAAGAACTCATTGAGCAGCTTGCTTGGTATTGCAACACCAATTTTTGCCGCTATCCTTTTATCAGGGGGTACGCAGGAACACATGCGGCGTTTCTCGAGAAAGGGGCAAAACAATGGATTGCAGATGCGGGCTTACAGGATCATTATACCGTTGAAGGAATATGGAACCCAGATTTTTCCCTGATCGTTGAAAAACTTCAGAACAATAGCGGAATCATCCTGAATCTGCTCCTCTACAACTCAGACGCGATCCTCTTCCAGACGTTTCTTGGGCATTATGTTGCGGTCGCTGGGATTAACCCCAACGGTTCCATCGCGTTATCCGATCCGTTTCAGAATATCGCGAGCCCCACACCGGCTCCTGCAGAGCATAACGACGCCAACGTCGTCTCCTATGACATCTACCTGGTGAACTTCACCTCGCCGTTTCCCGAGAAAGCATCCTGGTGGCTGATGGATTACTTTGATTTCGGTGTGAAGAAGTTCGGTGGACTCGCTTGGTATGCCCTGATCATATCAGAAACAGAATAACAAGTCGATCCCTTGTTTTTTTACAGAATTTTTCTTGGAAAAAACCGGTGAGTATACAAAATCATTTATCGTTTTCCATGAACACCGCGGCAGCGATCACCGTGGTCCACAACCCGTTCTTGTCCCCCTCAGCGGTCTGTGCGATGCTTTGGGTGCGGACGATCTGCCCGCTCATCTTGTACTCCTGCTTCCGCTTATCCCATGCCCTGTCCGGATCGAACTCTAAGCCAAGAGTGGTCGCAAGCATGGTTGCTGCAAGATCCTCAGTGTAATCCTCAAGTTTCTTCCCCGTGGTCCCAAACGCATGATGCTCGGAGATGTACCCGTAGTGTGATCGATCCTTCGGGACTGCGATGCCGACCGCTGCGCCGATAAGCCGGTTCGGCTCATTCGTCGAATTCCTCGACATGACGACGTAGGTGATTTCACCAGCATTGAGCTCTTTTTCACCCCTGTCTTTTGGGATAATCGTACAATGCGGTGGGATAATGCTGGAGACATACACAAGGTTGCATTGTTCAATATCTGCGTCACGCAACGCAAGCTCAAAGGATTGCAGCTCGTGTTTATGCCTCCCGACGCCTTTCGTGAAAAAAACTCTTTTTGGTACCATTAGTCATCCATAAATAAATTTTATTTAATAAAGATATCCCCAGGTTATTTGCCTTCCTTTTCTTCCTCTTCGTCCTTCTCTGCTTCCTCTGTTTCCTCTTCTTCTACTTCTTCTTCAGGTTGGGTCACTCTTGCGGTCTTTTGTTTTTTCAACAGCTCCTTCATCTGCTGCTGGATATCAACCTGCTCTGGTTGAAACGTTTCCTCAGGTACGACCGTTTTTTTCTTGGTCACTTTTTCTTCGTCAACTTCCTCGTCCTCAGGTTCTTCCTCTTCGTTTGGTTGTCTCCCCGCTTTCCTCCTTGGTTTTTCATTCACCTGTTTATGAAGGAGATCCCTCATCTGCGTCTGAATATCTACCTGTTGTTTCTCAAACTCTATTTGTTCTTTCTGATATTGCGTGGGGACATGGGATTGTACTAAGGTTTCAACAAGTTGTTTCACATCCTTGTACGGATACACACCATGTAGTTCGTAATAACTTCGTGCAATCGGTGTTTGAACTTCTTTTCCACCACCAGCAAAACCAAATAACCGGGCTTTCTTCGTCCCAACTTCGACACCACCAGCAGCCATAGTCTTATCACTCCCCAGCCCAAAACCTGATTCACTCACTGGAATAATCGTCCCAAACCCAAAAATCTGACCAAGGACTCCTTGTTTCGCATCAATATCAGCAATCTTATCGTACCTGATCGTCCGTTCCCGTTTCGTAAAGATGCCACCTTTGAAAATAATACGGAGGTTCGTGATGATATATTTATGTGAACGGCGATAGAGTTCGACGATCAAAAAACCAATGATGGAGACCGCTATCGAATAGATGAAGATGAACAGAGGAATGTCGTTTTCCCAATGCTGCCAGAAGATCAACCCGACAGCGCCAGCAAAGACAAAAAGATACAGGAAAAAAATAGTCCATTGAATAGCAACAAGCGAAGCAACAACACCAATGAGGAGCAGCACAAGTCCCCATAGGATAAGAGGGTACCAGTTGTTTCCAGAAAACATGCTTGCATACTCAGAGAATTTCGTCAGCCACCAGACCACGATTCCCCAAACGATGACAAAAATGCAGAGAGCCTGTAATTTCATAAACGATAATGGATGAGGTGAGAGCACCCGTTCGACTTGCTCATTTTTTAGGAGTTCTTTTTTTACCATCCGCAACCCTCACATGCTTCATCTTTGTCGCAGTTTTAAATCTATTGGTCCTCTTATATTTTATCAAGAGGATGGTCATAAGAATCGTCGATAACAGCATCACGAGAAGAGAAACAGGTTCAACTTGTTTCGTAGGAAAATAGATGAAAAACACCCGAGCGAGCACATAGGAGACCGCCAAGGTCACGAAAGGAATGAGTTTCCAATGAGGACGGATTTCATCGGTTGCCTTTATCAGAAAGAGCACAGGAAATGTAAGGAGTATTGCGATGACCGCAGTCAGCGACATCCATCCTAAAATAGTAAACAACCCGACATACAACACTGGCTTTAGAAACAACGACAAGACATAGAACACGTACAGAATAAGAATAATCGCAAGGATGTACAGTGGTTTTTCCACCAGATGATCTTTAATGTGTCTCAGATCATGCAGTATGTCGATTTTTTCTTTTCGTTCCTGACCAATATAACTCGGTCGTATCCCCAATCCAAAAAACAACAACACAAACAAAAATCCGACATGAAGTGGGTTCAAAAGATCTATGTTGATCAGGAAGCCTGCGAAGTCAATTGCGAATGTAGACAGGCTGACCCAAAAACCAGTCAATGATTCCACAAAGGTGTACTGAACAAGCGTTGGGAATACAAATCCTTTTCCGATGATAAAATAACTGACAAGCAAGACAAGACCCGCAGGAATAAAAAAGGGGCCAAAGAGGAGAAATGAGCGAGCGACCCATTCAAAGACCCCTTTTTTTTCTTTCTTCGGCTCAACCTTCCCGTAGTTCACGGTCACCTGAAAAGCAGCGATCCCGCTTCTCGTGACCGTATACCCAAGCGCCTGGCAAATCGTTTGAAACAAGATACCGATGTAATTGGTAAATCGACAGAACGCCTCATGACGATGTCGTAATCTTGACAGCATCCGTTTTTGGATTTCGATGAAGAACATCTGGAGAAACCAGAATGCTACAACACCAAGGATTGGCGCGAGGGCTGCTACAAATAAAACATCAATATTCAAAGGGACATTTGCCATCTCGCTCAGGAATGGTAGTCATCCGTGGATATAAAAATCTTTTTTAAACAATATCAATAGTTACATCACGACCTGCATAATCGTATGCCCTCCATGATACATCCCCATAAGCGGACACCCCGACGATGACATGGATTTTACCAAAATGATTAAACAAATCTAAATCAGCATCAGATGGTCGAGCAATTGAGGAAGGATGGGAATGCACGGTGCCGACGATACTGTAGTCAATGGGAAGCATATGCAAATAAAAAATCGCATGAGAATCACCAGAGATCGTGCCTGGGAGGAGCACTACCTCAATAATCGTTTTTTTATCAACCCGGTCAACACGAAGAAGCGCGCCGAATTCCTGCGGATAATTCGACTTCGAACTCTCAAAAATCAGCTCCAAGCATTTTCTTGTTATCTTCCAAGGATATGTTGGAAGCTGTGTTGTTTTTCGTCGAAAAAGTCCCATAGCTTATCTCATGAGTTTTAAACGCACCATCTGATAAAAGCTTTCGCCAAACCGGATGAAACGTGCCTTCTTCTCCGATCCTGTCACACTAATCGTGCTCTCCTGGGTGACTGGTGTTTGAAACCGGCCATCAATCACTAGGTTCGTCTCCTTGCTTTTTGGAAGCAAATGCACTTCTACCTTTCGATCAAGAGGAACAATCCAGGGCCTCGCAGAAAGTTTAAATGCAGCAAGCGGGGCGATGATCATCGCATTCACCGTGGGATCCATGATAGGACCACCGACGCTTAACGAATAACTCGTCGAACCGGTCGGTGTCGCGATAATGACACCATCTGCCCCCATCGATTCAATCAGCTCATCATCCACAAATAATTTCAGGTAGAGTATCTTTGCTATCCGTGCTGTTTGGATGGTCACCTCATTGGTCGCATCAGGCAATCGTTTCCCGTCCAGGATGATTTTTAATTTCGCTCGTTCCTCAACATTATACTTTCCAGCGATGATTTGCTTTAATCCCTCCAACGCATACTTTGATTCCACCTCGCAAAGGAACCCGATTCCGCCTGAGTTTATCGCAAACACTGGTTTTTCTATCTCGCTCATCGCCATGAGGATCGTCCCGTCACCCCCGATGGTCACCACGATATCCGCGTTCTTGTTGATCTCTTTGAATGATGATCCTTTGTGTTGAATCTCCGATGCGATCGCATCCTCTACCAGAACGTTTCCATGCTGCTGTAAAAACTCAACGACATCCTTTGCTAATGTCACGGTCCTCTTCACGCCTGGGTTACACACCAAGCCCCAATTCATCGTCACGATTACGCCCTCGCCAGTTTCATTAATGGGGTCAGTTTCACCAACAACGATGGATGCTTCGTCACCAGAGCCTTAATAATACTTAGTGTACTGAACTCCTCAAATTTATAATCCTTTAAGGAGTCGGCAAGCATATCCAATGTTTTATCTTCCATGTCAAGCATGATTTCTTTTACTACGTAGTTCCGATGCAGTTTTTTTCCGAACGCGTTCTTCCAGCGGGTTTCGTACTCTGAGAGCGTCTGCGTATCGAAACGCTGTTTCTCCACTGCGTTTCCGATGGTTTCACCAGCGTATCTTCCCGCCTCGATCGAATGCATCAGACCACCACCTGTGATAGGATCGACTTGGCGCGCAGCGTCACCGACTAAAATGAGGTTGTCTGTAACGGATTGGATTGGTTCAGCGACTGGGTCTGCTCCAGTGATGATACGTAGCGACTCCCCTTTTTTTAACGCAGGTTGAGCAGCAATGAATTTGTCAAGGTATTGTTTTGCTTTTCCTGCTTCGCTAAGGCTTGCAAGGACGCCGATGCCGACATTTGCAACATCTCTTCCTTTCGGGAACACCCAGATATAACCGCCGGGGGCTACATGTTTTCCTAAGAAGAAATCACAATACGGGCTGTCCCAATCAATGTTGGTCATGGTATATTGGACGCAGGTTTCCAGGTCATAGGGTTTCAGGGTGGTTTTGATCCCTGCCCATCTCCCAACTCTTGATTCTACCCCATCGGCACCAACGACGACATCAGCCTCTATCTCAAGGGTTTCGTCGAAATGCTGTGCCGTAACTCCTTTTATTTTTCCATTTTTTTTCAGCAGATCAACCGCGCGGGTATTCAACATTATTTCCGCGCCTTTTTTCAAGGCGCCTCGTGCTAGTTCCTGATCAAAAATATCTCGATATACGACATACCCGGTTTCGTCTCCCGCGTACTCCGCAGCCAATGTTACGGTGGTCCCATTCGGAGAAAAGATACGTGCCCCCTTCATTTTTGTCGCAATCCACCGTTTTCCCTCCAGAACCTTGAAAGAATCAACCTTCTGACTGACCCCCTCGCCACAGAGGACAGGAACACCGACTTCAGCGCGACGCTCGAGTATGAGGACTTTTGCTCCTGCTTCAGCGGCAAACCGCGCAGTCATACTCCCCGCAGGCCCGCTTCCGACGATGACCGCATCATAGTGCATTTTATGTCCCCTCCCAGATAATTGCCCCGATCGGGCAGGTTTTCACACAAATAGAACAACTGTTACAGAGCTCATTGTCAACAATTGCTTTACTGGAAATCATGAGGATCGCATCTTGCGGGCAGACAGAGATACAACCGCCACATGCTAAACATTTCTCTTTTTTCACAAATGCCTTATGCTTTGCCATAGGATTCACCTCGGGTGATACCGGAAGCGATCAGATGTGCTACTCGGATTGGCTCAGGTATGACACCACGTATGGTAGAGATATTTATTATTTCTTTTGCCTCCTCTAAAGATACCCCGGTGCATTTGATATACATCGGGTTGTGTTGTGTGGGGATCATCTGCAATGGTCCTTTCTGGAGAAGTGACCATCGCTCTTTCCAGTCCTTGAAATTTTTTTGTAACGCGTGCTTTATTTTTTTCTGATCTGGCTTGTCTCTTGTTATTGTGATAACAGGTAGATGTGTTGATTCCGAAAGATCATCGATATCAACAACGTTGAAACCACCGAGGCAGGCGCCGTCTATCATCACCGCTTTCAGTTGTTGTCGATATCGTGAATTTTGGATCATCTGTTTACAGATCATTGTCGCTTCTGTTCCGTCAATGGTCACTTGGTTTCGTAAGACGCATTCGATATATTCACCGCCACGCATCACCACACCGATGATTGTTGTATATTTTTCATGAAAGGTAAACGGCGCATCGTCTATCCCAAGGATTCGAATCTGTCGTTTCATCTGAGCGAACAAACCCCCGGGTCGATTAAGAATGTTTCTATGGGCCGATCTGGATTATGAAGTCCTTTTAACTGCTTCTCCGCTCAGTATACATATTATATAGTATAGAGTGGCTCGTACGATCTCAGCACATTTTTGATAGACAAAGGAAAAAAAATCAAGGATTTGTATAGCTAGATGAACAAGGTGTCATATAGAAAATGAAGATAGGTCGCTGTTCTTTGAAAAAAAGAAATCAGCTACTTATCATCACATATGATTTTTTTGTGCAAACGACTGATATTTTTTTTTAGAACGTCAGACCAGTTAACGTCTTTGTGTCAAGCACGCCGGTGATCGATCGTATTTTATTGACGATGATGGTGCCGAGCTCTTCGAAATCATTCGCATCGATTTTTGCGATCAGGTCGTACTCTCCAAACAAGGGGTGTAGTTCGACGATCTGTGGTATTTTTGAGAGTTTGTTGTAGACTTCATGTTCATGTGCTGGGGCGACGTTTATTAGAACAAAACCTATAGCCATCTGGTTTCCTCCTTTTTCTTTCTCATTTTGTTTTCAACATTGTTCTTTATTCTATCTTTTTTATTTATTTCCTTTAAAGAACCTAAGGTTCGACTTCGTCAGTGCTCGCCTGTCCGCTCGTTGCAAGCTTACAACTTTCGCAGATGCCTTCCATTTCTTCCTCGGGTTCGAGTTCGTCTCCGCAAACAGAGCAATACATTGACATAGTATGCCATCCCTCACTGTGTCAGTGACGAGTATCAAATTGCAATAAGATTATTGTTTATAAAGTCTTTTCTTCGCTTCTCATTCCTCTATCATTGGGGATTAAAGATTTGATGTTTT
>JAFNFT010000097.1 GCA_017885605.1 Methanobacteriota archaeon
CAGCAAAGACATTGCCGCATTTCGAGCATTCCCAGATACTGGTGCTTTTGCGTTGAACTGCTTTCTGACCGCATTGGGGACAGGCATGACGGAGTCGTTGCTGGCTTTCGACCTCTCGGATCATGGTCCGTGATTTCACACCGTATCGTTCTGNNCGTATTTCTTGCCCGTTATCAAGAGCTCCTTTTATAACTTTTTGTATCTCATCCCTGGTAAAGCTCCCAGAAAGCCCTTTCTGCATCGCGCGAATATCACCTTTAGGGTCTGTTGCCACTGTTAATCGGGCGTCAGCGATGATTTCTTCATCAAAACACGAGTCAAAGAGTACAAAATCATTGATTTTCACGGCAGTACAAGAAATCGGTGGCTCTGACATCGGTAACGGGAAATCCTCCTTTGGATACTCCTCAGGGAGTTGTTCACTAAAGCGTTTTGCAGGGATGGTGGTTGTTGACAACGCAGCAAGAGCACCCAGTGATGCTGCATCAAAGAGATTCCCATCGTAATCAAGGATATGGATGTCGATGAAGACAATCCAGACTTTCTCACCAGGGGTTACCACCAGTTTTTCAACATCGACGACCTGTGATTCTCGCACACCTCTATCGACCACTCTGGCAAGCTCGATGGCGTCCTCACGAGGCGGACCTGATTCAAAATCAGGGGAAGCAAGAGGGATAAGCTCAGCAGCGGTGCTTAAGACACCCATGTTGGGTGAATCATCGAATGGCTCACCAAGGTCGATTTTGATGCCGACAAGAACCTGGGTGTTGCCGATTTTCACCCGAGCGGAGCCTTCTGCTTTGTTGACGACTTTTGTCTCAATCTCAATGTTTCGATATTGGTCGAAGGTTCGTCCGTCGATGCGTTTGCCTTGTTCAGCAAGCTTTGTGATATAGTCACGTTTGATGATAGGGACAATGGTCATTCTAGCACCTCCGCGGCAGCAGATTGATACTTCTGCATAATCGCTTTCTTTTGAATTTCTGAGACGGTATGGCAGCCCTTCACTGCAAGATCAAACGCTTGGTTAAACTCATCAAACGTCAGATGGCCATCCATTTGTAATAACAGCACTTCCCCGGTTCTTGGTGAAATTGCTATAGGAAGATCAGCATCACCAAAGTTATCCTCCTCTTTTCCGAGATCAAGGACCACCTGACCATTGATTTTCCCAGCGGCACAAGCGACGGGGATGTCACGCATGGGAATCCCGGCATCTACCAAAGCAACAGCAGCAGCTGTAAGCCCGGCACAACGAGTCCCTGCTTCAGCATCAAGCACCTCGATGCTAACATCGATGCTTGCGCGCGGGAACTGCTCTGTCAGAACTACTTTTTCTAAGGCCTCTGAGATAACCTTTGATATCTCAACGCTTCGTCGGTCTGGGCCTGGGCGTTTGCGGTCTTCGACACTGAATGCGGCCATATTATACCGCGCTTGTACTATTGCTCTCAGAGGATTCTGTGTATGTCGCGGAACAGCTTCTCGAGGACCATAGACAGCGGCAATGACCTTGTTGCCACCCCATTCGAGGTAACAGGAGCCGTCTGCCCGATGAAGCCCACCTGCTTCGATTTTTATTTTGCGTAAATCATGTGGACCGCGTCCATCCAATCGTTTTCCTTCGCTGGTTATTAACTCAATATCTGATTTCATTATCTTACATCCTTTGCATCTTTTTTTAAGAATTCTTCTATCCTATCCGTTAGCCCAAATGTTATGGCTTCTCGTTCAATCATAGAGATCGCAGATAGCACCTTCTCAATGCCTTCCGCGTCTCCATCAATCCAGATACGGCCGTTTTTACCGACCTTAATTCGGCACCGGGTGTATTTTTGTATAATCTCAATCATTGAATACTTCTTTCCTATGATGCGACGGTACACCGATGGTTCGAATTCTATCAGATGACCGCCTTTCAGTTTGAACAGATTTCGATCATTCAATGTTATTTGAAGTTTCTTTGATTCATCAACGGAAAGAACTTTGGCCAGTATGGTATCACCGGTGTTTAAATATTTTTCTGTATCAGCAAATTCGATTTCCCATGGAACCTCATGAACGTGTAATAAAGCAGGGTACGGAGCGTTGATGTCAACCATCCAGTTTGAGGTCGATGCTTCTTCGACGACACCGATGACAAAATCTCCGACAACCGGATCATAGCGTCCCTTTAAAGGTATGATGTGTACGAAGTTATCCTGTATGTTCAGGACTCCAAGTCGTTCTGCAAGGATTTTTTTGTCTTCCACAAATGTTCCACGGCCAGGCCTGAGAGCGGGTGTTTCACCGAGAATCTGACCCGGAATAACTACTTGACGTCCTTCATTTGACATAAAATCCAGTATCCTTTTTCATGCACCTATTTTAAAATTCTTGTTTCAACGTTTCCTTTTGTCAGCGTATTGAGTCGATCATAAAAATCTGTTTGCATACCTGCGGGTAGCTTAACAATACCAATCCACGTACCATCTGACTGCCATTCCTCCCGTTCTAATGTACCAAAGCTCCGGACCGCTCCGTATGCTTTCCCGACATGCTCTGGCGGGATTTTCACGGAAATCCGTGCGTGTTCCATAGAGATAGGTAAAAGAGGCCGAAGGGTTTCGAGGATGGTTTTCATTTGTTGGTTCACCGATTTGAACGGATCGATATGTACTTTTGCTTCCTCCATTGCTAGCTCAATGCGGATCCTTGGATGTGGCATTTTTGTTGTAGGGTCCATCGCGTTTTTTACTATCATATCCACAATTCGTTTCTTTTTCTTGTCCTGCATCTCCCGACGTTGCTCTGTCGTGAGTTGGATTTCTCCTTTCTGGATGATCTCCTGGGCAATGGTTGAAATATCAGTCGTGTTGAAGTGTTTCTGCAGTGATTCTATTGGCGCATGGGTCCCTTTTTTTGAATCGCTGAACACCGCGTCGATCGCGAGAGCAGAGAGGATGTTTTCTGTTTTTCCCTCTATAATATGTTCTGCCTCATGAGGATCTACGAGGACTTCGAAGCGATCTGCTCCTTTGTGTAATCGTGCAATCACTGCGTTTTCTAAACTAACCAACTCTATTTACCTCCGATGGCTTTGGTGACAAATGTTTTTGTTTCCGCGGCGGAGAGGATATGAAACTTGACACCTTTTTTTACAACACCAATCTCGATAGCATCAGGATTCAGTTTCCCTTCTGTGCCTTTATGAAGCGCCTTTATACCAAGCTCAATGGCTTCTTCCATGGAGGCGTTCTCTTTATAGTGTTCTTCGAAGTACGCCATTGCTCCTGTACGGCCAGCTCCTTCGCTTGCTGCCTTATACTCCATGAGTGCACCAGAAGGGTCCGTCGAAAAGAGTCGAGCACCGGTTTGATCCACACCGGCAATCAGCAACGCGGTGCCAAATGGTCGAACACCCCCGTACTGTGTATAGGTTTGTTTAAAATCACAAATCCTTTTCACGAGGGTCTGAACCTGAATTTTCTCGCTATACGTTATTTCATTAATCTGTGCATCTAAGCGTGCTCGATCAATCAAGGATCGTGCGTCAGCAACAAGACCTGAGGTCGCACAACCGATGTGATCATCAATGATGAATATCTTCTCAATAGAATCCGGCTCAATAAGTCGAGAGGTTATCCGCTTATCAACAATTAAAATAGCACCATCTCGAAATTTCACTCCCACTGTTGTAGTCCCACGTTTAACCGCTTCTCTGGCGTACTCTACCTGAAATAAGCGTCCATCTGGGGAAAAGACGGTAATCGCTCTATCATATGCCATATTTGATGGTTGCATTTTTATTTCACCTCATCTTTTCTTCTGTTTTTCTCACTATTGTCTCTTAATTTCAACCATGAATGCACTTTTCATGTATATAGTTTGTGTTTACGTTTCCTCTCCAGAAAAAAACGATACGAATGTGACCGAGTCAGACCCCTCTTTTTATTCCCCAAATGATTTTATGAAGCTGCACTGACAATCGGACTGGCAATCCATCATGAAGAATCCAAGATGCAAGCTTCTTTGGGTCAGTTCCCCAGATCGGCTGGAAAAAAACAGAGCAAACCGGATGATATTTTTTAAGAATTTTTTTCGCGTACAGGTAATCTTCTTTATTTTTTATGATGAATTTGAGTTGATCTTTTTTTGAGAGGCAGAAAATATTGTTTAGGTTCATCTGCTCATGTGAACCCGAAGAAGGACATTTTACATCAAGAGAGATGATCAAAGATTTCTTCCCCACTAGTTTCTTGATACTGTAACTTCCATTGGTTTCAAGACAGACCGTATAGTTTTTTTTCAGAAGAAATTCGATAAGCTTTGGAGTATCTTTCTGGAAGAGAGGTTCTCCTCCAGTGATACAGATGTGAGCGCATGGAAATTTATTTACCTCATCAAGGATCTCTTGTATTTTCATCTCTGTTCCTTTCGTGTACGCATAGGTCGTATCACAGTAGGTGCATCGGAGATTACATCCAGAGGTCCGAAGGAAAATACTTGGGGTCCCAACGAGGAGTCCTTCTCCCTGTACTGAATAGAATATCTCATTTATTTTCATTTACGTGATGTATTTTGAACGTGAATTATAATCTTTTCGTAAGGAAAAAAAAAGAATGAATCTTCGAAAGAAATAAGATGTAAAATTATTTATAGGGGAAATTGTATTACGGGTAAGCCGTTCCAACGTTACTTGATATAGCGTATACTATATAAAATCAGTAAAAACTGTGGCCCATCTCTGGGCCTGTAGCTCAGCTAGGTAGAGCATCTGGCTTTTAACCAGGTGGCCAAGGGTTCGAATCCCTTCAGGCCCGCCTTTCCTACCGCGGAACGTAGGAGGAATGTAGTATCGCAGCCCCGCCAAAAAAATATTACGACATCTTAGGACATAAGCTGGTTCCAGAACATACTATTTTGTCTGAGAAAGAGAAAAAGGAACTGTTAGAGAAATACCATATCAAACCAGATCAGCTGCCACGTATTCTCACCAACGACCCAGCAGTGATTTCCACGGGAGCGAAACCTGGTCAGATTATAAAAATTATAAGGAAAAGCCCGACAGCGAAATATGCGACTGCCTATCGGTTAGTTGTTGAGAGTGACACCTCTGAGAGTTTTACCTTCGCTGAACCTTCTGAGGAATTCAGCACGGCAAGTGAAGAGATGTAAAAAAAAGGGGAT
Organism: Methanobacteriota archaeon; assembly: GCA_017885605.1. Classification (GTDB taxonomy): domain Archaea; phylum Thermoplasmatota; class E2; order DHVEG-1; family DHVEG-1; genus SM1-50. The sequence goes on from JAFNFT010000097.1 coordinate 5,173, forward strand.
TATGAGGAGTATTTATGAGAGACCTTGTTGACGCGTTTTATAAAGAAAGAAGTATTGTCAACCATCAGATCGCTTCCTATGATGATTTCTTACGACATCGTCTACAGCGAATTGTCGATGGAACAATTATCGGTCAGGAAGAAGAAGGAATGAAACGAGGGTACATCTACCCTGAGATAGAAGGATACAAGATTAAATTTGGGAAAATCAAGGTCGGTCTTCCACAGGTCAAAGAGGCGGATGGAACAGAACGGCCGTTGACCCCAATGGAAGCACGGTTACGAGATCTGACCTATGAGGCACCCATTGAGCTTGAATTCATCCCTGTGAAGAACGAGGTGGAGTACGAGCCTGAAATGGTTCGTATCGGTGAATTACCAATTATGGTAAAATCCCTGCGGTGTAACATTTCTCAAAAGGTTTTGGAAGAAAAAATGGATCGCCCCTTCTCAGATGAGGATTATCGTAAGGAACTGCAGCAATTGCAGGAAGACCCCTTGGATCCAGGTGGGTATTTTATCAGTAATGGAACAGAACGTGTGTTGATCACCGTGGAGGATCTTGCGCCCAACAGGGTTCTTGTTGAGCGATCAAGTCGATACGGCACAGACGTTGAAGTTGCAAAGGTGTTCTCCCAGCGGGAAGGATATCGAGCATTAACTGTTGTGGAAAAACGAAAGGATGGCATGCTCATGGTGAGTCTGCCAACCACCTATGGTCAAATACCACTCATTGTTCTGCTCAGAGCACTTGGGATGGAAAACGACAAGGAAATCGTCGATGTCATCTGTGTTGACCTAAAGATGGAGCCATACGTGCTTGCAAACATCGAGGAATGCGCCAAGGAATATAGTATCGCAACAAAGGAAGAGGCAGTGGCATACCTTGGGAAGAAATTCGCAGGCGGACAGGCAAAAGAGTACCGGGTGAAACGGGTCGAAACAATCATGGACCGACATCTTCTTGCTCATCTTGGGAATGACCCAGAGGATCGTCTAAAAAAAGCTATTTTCGTGGCTCGCATGGGGATGGCCGTCTTAGAGCTTGCACTAGGCAAACGAGAGCAGGATGACAAGGACCATTATGCAAACAAGCGTCTGAAGCTAGCCGGGGATCTTATGGAGGATCTTTTCCGTGTCGCGTTTACTGCCCTGTGCAAGGATTTAAAATATCAGATTGAACGGATCCATGCAAAAGGAAAAGAAATCAAAATCGCATCATCATTACGCTCTGATGTCCTCAGCCAACGTATTCACCATGCGCTTGCGACAGGGAACTGGGTGGGCGGTCGCGCAGGAGTTTCTCAGCTTCTCGATCGAACCAGTAACCTTGCTGTGCTGAGTCACTTACGACGTGTGACATCACCATTGACCAGGTCACAACCACATTTCGAAGCACGAGATTTACATTCAACACAATGGGGACGTCTCTGCCCTAATGAAACGCCGGAAGGACCGAACTGCGGGTTGGTAAAAAACCTTGCACTGACGGTAGAAATATCAGAAGGTTTCGTAGAAAAAGAAGTAGAAGCCGTCTTACGCGAACTTGGAATCAAGGAATTGACAAAACACGTCACTGGCGCCCGTGTCTATCTTAACGGTGACCTTATCGGGATGCATCCGAACGGTGCCGATCTCGTCAAGAAATTGCGAGAACGACGACGGAAAGGACTCCTGAGTAATGAAATTAACGTCACCTATGATCTTGAGGGTAACGATGTAATCGTCAACTGTGATTGCGGACGATTACGCCGACCATTGCTTGTGGCTGAAAACGGGAAACTTCTGTTGAACCAAAAAACCCTGGCTGAGTTACAAGAAGGAAAGAAAAAATGGACTGACCTCATCAACGACGGGGTCGTTGAATACATTGATGCAGAAGAAGAAGAAAACGCATTAATCGCGTTACGATTTGAGAATCTCACCCCAGACCATACCCATATGGAGCTGGACCCGATGTGCATCCTGGGAATCGGTGCCTCGCTTGTTCCGTACCCTGAGCATAATTCATCACCAAGAATCACCATGGGCGCAGGGATGGGAAAACAATCCCTCGGGTTTGGTGCATCAAACTACCGTATTCGACCAGATACACGTGGCCATCTACTCCACTATCCACAAATGCCGTTAGTGCAAACCCACGCGATTCGTTACATTAAATTCAGGGAGCGTCCTGCTGGGCAGAACTACATTGTCGCGGTCGCCTCATTTCAAGGATACAACATGGAAGATGCCTTGATCATGAGCAAATCAGCCATTGAACGCGGACTGGGTCGAAGCAGCTTTTTGCGAACCTACAACAGCGAAGAGAAACGATATCCTGGTGGACAAGAAGACCATTTTGAGATTCCCAATCCTGATTGTCGAGGCGTTCGGAGTGAAGATGCGTATAACAATCTTGGTGAAGATGGATTAATCTCCCCGGAATGCAGTGCGGATGGCGGAGACGTCCTCATCGGAAAAACATCACCACCACGTTTCCTTGAAGAACCCACTGATTTTCTGACACCGCAGAAACGAAGAGAAACGTCAGTGACAGTACAACATGGTGAAGGTGGCGTCGTCGATAAGGTAATGTTATCCGAGTCAGTGAATGGATCACGAATGGTGAAGATAAAAGTCAGAGAACAACGAATCCCTGAACTAGGGGACAAGTTCGCATCAAAACATGGTCAGAAAGGAGTCATCGGATATGTCGTCTCCGCAGAAAACATGCCGTTCACCGAAGATGGGATGTCCCCTGATTTAATCATCAACCCTCATGCTATCCCTTCAAGAATGACAGTCGCGCATGTTCTTGAGATGATCGGTGGAAAAGTTGGATCACTTGAGGGGCGAATCGTCGATGGGACCGCTTTTAGCGGGGAAACAGAGGATCAACTGCGGACAGCGCTCGTGAACAATGGATTCAACCACGCGGGAAAAGAAATCTTCTATGATGGGCTTACCGGACGACCATTGGAATGTAATGTTTTTGTCGGATGTATCTATTACCAGAAGCTGCATCATATGGTCGCAGGGAAGATCCATGCGAGATCACGAGGGCCTGTGCAGATCCTCACCAGACAACCGACAGAGGGCCGGGCGAGAGAAGGTGGTCTTCGATTCGGAGAAATGGAACGGGATTGCCTCATTGGTCATGGTGCNNTCCATGGTCATTAAAGATCGATTACTGGATGAATCAGATATCACGATGAAGTATGTCTGTAACACATGTGGTCATATCGCGATGATTGACCGTCATGGTCGGCTCCATTGCCCTATCTGTGGGGATAAAGCAGATATCCACCCTGTGGAGATGAGCTATGCGTTCAAACTGTTAATTGATGAGTTGAAATCTCTTGTGGTTGTACCACGGATTAAACTGGAGTCGCTAGTGTAGGAGGTAAAAATATGGCGGGACGAAATATCACAAAAAAAATTGGGGCGCTTGAGTTTTCAGTACTCTCACCAAATGAGATCCGCAAGATGAGTGCTACGAAGGTAATTACCGCGGATACCTACGATGATGATGGATTCCCGATCACCATGGGGTTGATGGATCAACGCTTGAGCGTCATTGAACCAGGATTACGATGCAAAACATGTGGGTTGAAAGTCGGAAAAGACAAATGCCCAGGACATTTTGGACATATCGACCTTGCGATGCCGGTCATTCATGTCGGGTTTGTCAAGACGATCCGGAATTGTCTCCGGGCGACCTGTCGTAAATGCGGGCGAATCCTCCTTACCGACAAAGAGCTGGAGGAGTACCGGAAAAACATTATAAAAAACACTGCAGAGGGACGCGATAACGCCTATATGTTTAAGATGATCATTAGCAGTGCGGTAAAAACCGAAGCATGTCCACGATGCGCAGCGATGAGCGGTAAAATCGATTTGGATAAGCCGACCTCATTCCGTGAAAACGGCAAGAAGCTCACACCAACTGAAATCCGAGAATGGCTTGAGAAAATCCCTGATGAAGACCTTCCTTTACTCGATATCAATGTGAAATCTGCACGACCAGAATGGATGGTCCTGACCGTGTTACCAGTACCCCCCGTTACCGTACGACCATCGGTGACCCTCGAGTCTGGTGAACGATCAGAAGATGACCTGACTCACAAACTCGTTGACGTCATCAGAATCAACCAACGGTTACAGGAAAATCGAGACGCTGGAGCGCCTCAGCTAATCGTCGAAGACCTCTGGGAGTTACTTCAATATCATATTACCACATATCTGGATAACCAGACATCAGGGATCCCACCAGCACGACACCGATCAGGCAGACCATTGAAGACCCTTGCACAACGGTTGAAAGGAAAAGAAGGCAGGTTCCGAAGCAATCTGTCAGGAAAACGAGTGAATTTCTCCGCAAGAACCGTCATTTCACCTGATCCGAATCTCAGTATCAATGAGATCGGTGTTCCCATGGAAATCGCACGAGAGCTCACATCACCTGTTCACGTCACAACCCAGAATCTGGAATGGTGTAAAAACCTCATTAAACAAACAGCGGTCGCGGAAAAACCTGGTGATAACTACCGGCCTCGAGTGAATTACGTGAAACGATTCCGTGAGGGTGTCGAACAACGAATGAAAGTAACAGAGAAGAACGCAGACGATATCGCAGAAAAACTTGAGCTTGGTTTTATTATCGAACGACAGCTCATGGACGGGGATATCGCGTTATTTAACCGTCAGCCGTCATTACATCGGATGTCAATGATGGCACATCGGATTAAAGTCATGCCGAACCGATCATTCCGTTTTAACCTCTCCGTCTGTCCCCCTTACAACGCTGATTTTGATGGTGATGAAATGAACCTGCATCTTCTGCAGGGAGAAGAAGCAAAAGCGGAAGCGGAGATTCTGATGAAAGTGCAGGAGAACCTCATGTCACCTCGTTTCGGTGGTATCATCATCGGCGGGTTACATGATCATATCTCAGGTTGTTTCCTTCTCACGTATAAGGATAAAATGTTTTCAAAAGAAAAAACCTCAGAGATACTAGCCACGTTCAAGTACAAAGGAAAATTCCCTGATGTCCATGAGAAAAACGGTGAAAGTCTTGTGTACGGAAGGGATATCTTTAGCGTATTACTCCCTAAGGACCTCAACATCGAGTATAAAGCAAAAGCATGTTATCATTGTGATGTCTGTCAGGCTGCTGATTGTCCCCATGGTGCCTACGTGCTTGTAAAAAACGGGAAGCTGAAACAAGGAATCGTCGATGAAAACAGCATCGGCTCGTTCAAAGGAAGAATCGTTGAGCGCATTATCAGGGATCATGGGACCACCGCGGGCAGGATATTCATCGATGACGTCACACGACTTGGGATTGCGGTGGTGACTATTATTGGGTTTACCACTAGTATTGATGATGAAGATATTCCAATGGAAGCAAAACGTCAGATCGGAGAAGGATTGCAGAAAGCACAAAACAAAATTAATACTCTTGTCACCGCCTATGAACAGGGCGAACTTGAATCCCTCCCCGGTCGAAGCCTCGAAGAAACCCTTGAGATGGAGATCATGCGTGTCACTGGTCGAGCAAGAGACATGGCTGGTGAAATCGCAAGTAAATACCTTGGGTTGAACAACAGCGCTGTCATCATGGCTAAATCAGGGGCTCGGGGATCCATGCTGAACCTGTCACAGATGTCAGGATGTGTCGGGCAGCAAGCAGTCAGAGGAGAACGAATATCCAGAGGATACAAATACCGGACATTACCCCATTTCAAAAAAGGTGATCTAGGAGCAAGTGCTAAAGGGTTCGTTGCGAACAGTTACAAAAGCGGTCTGAACCCGACAGAGTATTTCTTCCATTCAATGGGAGGAAGAGAAGGTCTTGTGGATACCGCAGTACGAACATCCCGATCAGGATATATGCAGCGTCGTCTCGTTAACGCACTCGAAGACCTCAAAGTGGAAAGCGATGGGACGGTACGTCATACCGGCGGGGAGATCATTCAATTCATGTACGGGGATGACGGGGTTGATCCTACACGAAGCACGACAGGCAAAGCAGTTGATCTTGACCGCATCATCTATGATGTGAAACAGGAGGGATGAGCGCATGGCAAAACTCTCTTCTAAAAAGAAAACCATCACAAAAAAAACTGAAAAGAAGAAACCTGTGACACAAAAAATCGTCCCGAGTAAAACGAAGAAACCAGTGCTGAAAACTGTATCGAAGAGTAAACCTCTACAGCTGAAGAAAAAAATAACGGAAGTGAAGAGCACTACCGAGAAGAAAAAACCAAGTGGCGCAAAAAAGGCATCTGTTGGTGCTGAGAAAAAAATAGAGAAGAAAAAAGAACCGGAACGAACGTTCGTTCCACCACCAACAAAAAAAGAAGAAGAACCAAAAGAATACAAGACAATACGAGCGGAAATCCACAAACTAATGAAAAATCAGTTTCTCCCTATTTCTATCATCGATGGTATTGTTGAGTGTGCGGCAAAAGACAAAAAAATTGAGGGAAAAATAAAAAACATCGTTGAGAAAGCCTTGGAGGAATACGCGAAAAACCGTATCGACCCGACTGAAGCATGCGGCATGATTAGTGCACAGAGTATCGGGGAACCAGGAACCCAGATGACAATGAGAACATTTCACTACGCTGGTGTCGCGGAAATCAATGTCACCCTAGGTCTGCCGCGGTTAATCGAGATAGTAGATGCACGGTCTACCCCCTCTACACCGATGATGAACATCTATCTGCGTGATGAATATCGAATAAACCCCGATTTAGCAAAAGAGATCGCCAATAAAATTGAGATCACCCGACTCACCGATGTTGCTGATATAGAAATGGATCTTGTGAATATTTATATTTCCATTAAACCTAATAAGAAAACAATGGAGAAAAAAGGAATCACCCTCGAGGATCTGTTAGAACGCATACAATCCGTTCGAAAGTTATCCGCAAAAATCGAAAAAGAGAACATAAAAGTCACGTTGGATGAACCTGGGTATAAAATGCTTCAGAATACGAACGAGACCTTAAAGAACCTGAAAATCAAGGGAATAGATGGGATTAAACGAGTGATTATCCGAAAAGAACCAAATGAAGGCTATGTGATTTACAGCGAAGGAAGCAATCTGAAAGAAGTGTTAGATATCGAAGGCGTTGACCCATACCGAGCTACCACGAATGACATCCATGCAATCGCCAGAGAACTCGGTATTGAAGCAGCACGCAACATGATCATCCAGGAGGCGCATTCCACTCTTTCTGAGCAAGGGTTAAACGTCGATATGAGACATATCATGCTTGTTGCTGATGTGATGACCGCTGACGGGACCGTCCGAGCTATCGGCCGACATGGAGTCAGTGGTGAGAAAAGCTCCGTTCTTTCACGAGCAGCATTTGAGATCACCGTCAATCATCTCCTGCTCGCCAGCCAACGAGGAGAATCAGACGAGTTGAACGGTGTGGCTGAGAACATCATCGTTGGACAACCCGTGAACCTTGGAACTGGTGCGATCGAACTTGTGATGAATACGAAAAAACCAAAACAGAAGGGGAAGTAAATGGTAGACGTAAATAAAGCATTAAAGGATGTATCAAAGAAAGGCACAATTATTCTTGGGGAAAAACAGACAAAAGCAGCGATACAAAAAGGCACAGCAAAACTGGTAGTCATGGCAAATAACTGCCCGTTCGCAAAAACCATTACGACCCTTGCTGGCGAACAGAAAGTACCATTATTTAATTATACATCCACTGGCGTTGAGCTTGGGTATGCCTGCGGGAAGAACTTCGCGGTATCCTGTTTTGCCGTGCTTGCAGAAGGCGAATCAAATATCTTGCAGCTTGTGAAAAAAAGGATATAAACAATATGGCAGAGATAGTTCTTTCAAACGAAACCGTTCAGTACATCAACCTTGCATCCAAGTATTCAGGGGCAAGCATCAGAGACTGCATTGTCGAGGACGACCGGGTTATATTCATAGTTGAGAAAGGGCAACTTGGTATTGCGATCGGAAGCAAAGCCAAGAATCTTGAAAAGCTGCGGATGCTTTTGAAGAAAATTGTGAAGTTTGTTGAATTCGACGAGGATAAAACCAGGTTTGTTCAGAATCTTTGTAAACCGTATAATGTGACGAAGGTGAGCTTTGAGGAAAACGATGGAGTCAGTGTCGCACGAATAGAAGTGAACCCCAGGGACAAATCAAAACTTATTGGGAAGGGCGGACGAAATATTAATATGATCCGAAAAATGGCTCAACGTCATCATCAAATCAAAGATGTCCAAATTATATAAGATATCTTTCTACGTGATAACACTTTTAAAGGGTTGAATATTCCAGCATCATAGGGGGCATAGCGTGCGCATACGAGCTCATCCTATCATTGATTTTAAGAAACGAAAAGAACTTCCGTTTTACTTTCAGAAAAAGAAAATCGTAGGCGAAGAGGGAGATACCATTGCTTCTGCGCTCCATGCCGCCGGGGTCAGAACGTTGACAACCAGTTTAAAACATGACAGCCCTCGTGGTTTTTTTTGCGGGATCGGGAAATGCTCCTCCTGTCTTATGCGGGTGAACGGTGTCCCGAATGTACGGACCTGTATCGCACCCCTAAAGGAGGGTATTATCGTTGAGATGCAGGGCAAACTTGCTTTGTTACCTGATGCAGAGTTCTCCGGAGAACCTAAAAAAACACTCACTGTCGATGTCTTAGTTGTTGGAGCTGGCCCAACTGGTCTGTGCGCCGCTCTCGAGAGTGCAACACAGGGTGCTTCGGTGTTACTCGTTGATGAAAACCAACGTGTGGGCGGTCAATTGATTAAGCAGACTCATAAATTCTTCGGTTCGAAACAAGAACGCGCTGGGACCCGCGGAATAGATATTGCAAAAGAATTGGAAACTGATGTACGGAATCTTCAACAAGAAGGAAAAATCCAGGTGATGACCGATGCTACCGTCATCGGCTATTACGAAAGTGAGAAAAAACATCGTTTTGGTATTGTGCAGCGCTGCGAGTATCAAAGCACGTTATATGATGTCCGGTGTGACGCAGTCATCCTCGCATGTGGTGCTATGGAGAATATGTTGTTGTTCCCAGGCAATGATCTTCCTGGTGTGTATGGCGCTGGTGCGGTTCAAACTCTCATGAACGTCTATGGGGTTAAACCTGGTGAGCGGGTGCTTATGGTTGGTGCTGGGAACGTCGGTTTGATCGTCTCGTATCAGTTGTTGCAGGCAGGTATAGCGGTTGATCGAGTCGTGGAAGCAGCACCAGGAATTGGAGGGTATAACGTGCATGCGGCAAAACTGCGACGCTGTGGGGTACCGATACAGACGTCCCATTCGATTAAAGAAGTGTGTGGTGAGAAGAAAGTAGAAGGCGCAGTGATCGTACGACTTGATGAAAATTGGAAACCAATCAAAGACTCGGAGGAATATATCAAATGTGATACGATTTGTCTTGCGGTTGGATTAACCCCGTCGACCCGGTTACTTTCCCAGATTGGCGTTCAACATGAATTTATCCCTGAGGCAGGAGGATACGTCGCACTCCATGATGAGACGATGCAGACCTCAGTCAAAGGTGTGTACGTGGCAGGCGATGCCTCAGGTATCGAAG
>JAFNFT010000098.1:0-165 GCA_017885605.1 Methanobacteriota archaeon
CGTTAAGAATTCCAGGGAGTCCATTGACGCAATTCACGCCGCATTCAGGATATTTATATGGTGAGTCCATAAGCTATGGTGAGCGGATTGCCTTAGAACTTCAAAAGGCGATACAAACGAAACGACTCAAAGACATCGTTACCTAACTAATGACAGTGAATACTA
>JAFNFT010000098.1:330-3067 GCA_017885605.1 Methanobacteriota archaeon
CTAAGCAGTTTTGATAAACAGATTGTCTTTTTCCGGGTATCGGTTTTTGGGACTAGTACGGTTTTTCCACTCAATAACGATTCCTTTATCATGTCATGAGTGTTGACTTCATTGTCGTACGAGACATAAAAAAGGATAGTGTGGGCGGTACGATACCACGGTGAGGAAAAAAGACGGTGTTGAATCTGCTGGCTTTTTATCTTTACTTCTGATTTCGATAATTCTTTACGCTTTATTAAAAATTGTTCACGAAGTGATTTTTTCATTCAAATTCTATATTTCCTAAGTATTATTTAGAAGTTCACCTCCATTTATTACTCAGTAAACAATAGGTTTTAATTCCAGTTTTGTATTTGTCTTCTCAGGTAGATACCACTTATTATTCATTGGTGGGGGGNNGGGATTTATCCTACTTCTAACCTTGGTGCTGTACGAAACCTTGGAAGACATGGTGTACCTACCGTGGTTCTTGATATTAAAAAGAATCAAGCAGCATTTTACTCCAAATATACAAAAGGTTTTATCTGTCCACATCCAAAATACGATGAGAGCGCCTACATTGATTTTCTCATATGCCTTGGTGCTCAACTTCCTGAGAAAGGCGTTCTTATCCCAACAGGCGATACGGAAACACTCGCCTTGTTACGACACCGAAGTCAGTTAGAATCGTATTATCATTTTACTATGGATGCCTATGAGAAAGTAAATTTGTTTATTAACAAGAAATTATTTTATCAATACCTGGAGAAACACGATATCCCTCATCCAAAGACTTTTTTTCCTCATGATGAAAGCGATGTGAAAGCAGCAAGCGTGGAAATTTCTTATCCTTGTATTGTAAAACCGGTGTATCCAACCTATTTTCGATTTGATTTTAACACAAAGCTGTTTATCGCATCTTCTCCACAACAGCTACTCTCGTTGTATACAAAAGCCCATGAGAAAAACCATGAGATCATGCTTCAAGAGATTATTCCTGGTGAGGCTGACACGATGTTTGGATTCAACGCCTATTATGATCACCATGGTACTCCTCATGGGATGTTCGTCTATCAACGGATTCGAGAATGGCCACTTGGGTTTGGAAACGGGTGTTATATCCGGCATGCAGACGAACCAATACTTGAGCATATGACAACATCATTGATTCGGAAGATAGACTTTTATGGGATTGTTGATGCAGAGTTTAAACGTGATCCCCGCGACGGACTCTTTAAATTCATTGAGGTGAATCCTCGTGTGTGGATGCAAAATGTTTTTCCATCTCGGTATGGTTGTAACCTTCCCTACATGGCGTATTTAGATGCGGTTAAAAAACCACTTCCAGAAAATCCATTGTTTGTACAGAATTATGCCGTTAAATGGGTATATTTCTTAGAAGATATGCAATCTATACAGGCACAGATGCGGGATAGATCGATACGGTTACGCACGATAGTACCGGCATATAACCTTAGAAACGAGTTTGCATTGTTTGCATGGGATGATCCGCTTCCATTTTTCATCCTTGGGTGTAAATCGATTTCAACACTGTTTTCAACCTTATTACGTCCAATTGATTCCCGCTGATCCTCTTAGGAGAAACTTGATCCTTACCGATGATGTTGTAGTTTTTCATTAGAATTTTAATATAAAAACATTTTTAAATAAATATATGTTTCTTTTATAAAAAATCTATCGTTATAGGGGGCTTAGTTATCGATGAAGAAAAATTAACGTTTGAAGATGGTATCATATTTTGTAAACACTTATATCAATGTGCGATCCATAAAACCATGAACGGCGTTCCTGAAGAATGGATCATTTTTTACAAGACACATACGTTCTTAAATAAATTAGGATATACGTCCGATATCAAGGATCTTGAAAAGGTTATGTTCAAGTTAAATCTTGATGATCTCTACATGAATATCTAACTATTATCTATGAAATCAATTTGGTTAACGGGAGTAAATTCAACGGTAAACTATCATTTCTAAACAAAAAAAAGAAATATAAATTTTATTTCATTATCTAAAGAGTGGTATTCTTGCTTCAATTATGACAATATTTACTCTTTATATCAAGACTTTTCTAAAAAAAGTAGTTATGGGTCACGACAATTTATTATTTTGGAAGAGTTAAATTTAAATATGATGGGATGTTAATACAGTAATGGGGAATAATATGAAGAAATTTATACCGATTGTAATAGTAGGTATTTTAGTCCTAAGTGGACTAGGGGCAGCCGCGTTCACCACGAACGTCTCAAAGGACCAAGCAACAAACGTAAAAACTGAATCAACGTCAGTTCTCTTTTCATCGCAACCCACTCTGTCTGAAAAGGATGGGTTTGTTCAGATTCAGGTTGATGGAGCGACGACTCAATTGTTGGAATCAAATAGGCCAGTATTGCCTATTTATGTGAAAACATATCAGATTCCTTTCAGGTCGACCGATATTCAGGTGGTCTGTACAGCGAAAGATATGACTACCTTGACGTTAACCCAGGAGGTTATTCCTGCTCGTATCGCTCCGGTCTCAGAGTTAAATGAGCAGACTGCGTATGTGAAGGATCCCGCGGTGTACGGGAGTTCCGAGTTCTATCCGAGTTCCTTGTATAGCTATGATCTTGGTGCTGGTCGGAATGAGAATGATCAGCAGGTGACCTATGTGAAGGTGATTTGTTATCCTGTTCGGTATTCGCCTTTGAACAATGAGATTTCCTTGGTCGGCGGCTTTGATATCAAGGTTACGT
>JAFNFT010000099.1:0-20349 GCA_017885605.1 Methanobacteriota archaeon
GCGTCTTCGAACGATTGTGAAATTACATCAAGATCTAGCTTATCTGCAAAAGATGTAGATGCTACAATATTTTGTACATTTATTTCTATCATATCGTATCACTTTCCATTAAATAGTGTAGTGTCATAGTTTTTAGGTGGCAAAACAAAGAACAAGTATATCTATTAAAATGATGCTCTCATAGTATGCTGGCTGCAAAATCTGTTTTTTCATGTGATTTATTTATCGGCGGCTCCCTGTTTTTAATTAATGGTTGGTCATATAAAAGAGTAAATGTTATATATTATTAAGTATGAGGCGGCGAAACGTATGAAACAAAAAAATGTGTATGTGTTAGACAATGATGATGGGAAAGCCATTCAATTATTCGTTAGGTTAGGGATGCCAAAAAATCTTGCTAAAACATTATTATACGTTTCACAATTTGATGAATGTAAGTGTGCTGATGTTGAACAAGGGACCGATATGCGTCAGCCTGAAGTGAGCGTAGCGATGCAGGAACTACGCCGCAGAGGATGGATAAAAAAACGGGATCTTAAAACGGAGGGGAAAGGCAGGCCAGTTCACATCTACAAAACCACTACGGATTTATCTGAAATATTAAAAATCTTCGAACAGGAAAAATTAAAAGAAGTTGAAAATGTTAAAAATGATATATCTGTACTAAAAGATATTATCCAAAATAGATAAATAGTCATTTACATCTACATGGTCTAAAGCTGCTTTGATATCACCACTCCATGTTGGGTGATGAGGATTATCTTTTTTTTCCAGTTCTTTGAGAAACTTATTTCTTTGTAAAACCGGATTCATTTTCTTAGGCATCGCAATTCAATTTCTAATTCAAAAATAAATGGTTTTCTACTCCTGTTAGTAATATATTCCTCAGTCCGTCCGCCAACATATAATATAACGAGGATAAGTTTTTTTGTCGTGTTTGTGTTCTGTGTATGTTATTTTTCTTTCTTCTTTTCTGCAGTCTTGCCCTGACTCAAAGTAAATATGAAACAAAAGAGTCCTGAGTTTTGTTAAATTTATTAAAATGTTCGGCAGTCGTCGAACATTTGATAGAAAACTATAAATGCTCCTACAAAATGTTGCTTTGCAAGGTGATGTAGGAGAAAGGGGAAGATGAAACTCGTAATAACCGAGAATTGGGATCAGACGTTGTTTTATTTAGCGACACTCTCACTGGTGTTTGTCAGTGGTTTTGTCGTTCGAACCTTCGCTGGGTAAGCAAACGTTTTTTCTTTCCCCTCTTTTTTCTTTCTGATTGTGTTGAGAAGTAGCGTAGTTTAAGTGGGGGAGGGGGGGAGGTGATAAAATAATCAAATGGGAAAATAAGGTTTTTCTTCCCCATGTCACTACTCTAAATTCACACAGGGAATAATATCTAATATATAAATTTTTTTATACAATACAAATAATGAATGCGGCCAGAGGAACAATCCACTAAAATTGGAATTCTTTTATATACATCTTCTTGAAGATAAAACTCCGGACTGCGTCAAGATCTGAATCCAGGTAGATCGCACCAATCAATGCCTCTAAGGCGTTGGCAAGGTTCGTGCGGTTCTTTGCCCCTTCTTGTTTCAGCTCTCCTTTCCCCAGCAGAAGATACGGACCGATGTTGAGCCGAGTTGCAACATCAGCCAAGACGTTGTTATTGACGCTTTGTGCTCGTCTTCGCGTCAGTTCTCCTTCTGAAAAATATTGGTTGCTTTGATAGAGTGTTTCGGCGATGATAAAATTAAGGATGCTATCGCCAAGGAATTCTAATCGTTCGTTATATTCCACCGGTGTCTGTGCCTCAAACGCGTACGTCTTATGGGTCAATGCTCTTGTTAAAAGCCGTGTATCGTGAAATGTGTACCCCAGCTGTTTTTCGAGTGGTTTGAGAGTATTTTTTTTCATGGCCATCCTCTTTTATCGTAATACTTTTTTTGCTCAGTCCAGCTGAATATATTTTCCAATGGTTCGCGCAATGTTCGGATCATCCAAGGCATTGATGAATTCTTCTTTGGTATGAAAAGGTCGTTTCGCTAATATCCTTATCGCTCGTTTCTTCCCTACACCTGGCAATGCTTCCAATGTCTCCCGTGGTACGATATTGACGTCAAGCGGGAACGGCACCGCAGTCAGTGACCGATACCCGTACTCCACGATTTTTACATCATAGAATCGATGGAGTGGATAGACACCTGGGATGCCGACAAGGATGGGATAGCTTCCGAGCTGGCGAGCGAAGGTCAACTTCCCTTCATAGGTTTCCCCATAGACTGCTTTCAGGAGTGTTCCTGGAGGTACCACACGCCTAAGCATTGGTCGTTCAATGGTCTGACGGACTTTTCGTTTGAAACGCTGAAACACTGCTTTGTGTTTTCTGATGTTTTTCTCACCAATCTGAAACATTCTTGTGCCAGGGATTGGGATGACTTGCCTGAGATTAATCCGTCGTAACAAAAGATTATTATTGTAGATTTTTTCCAAAAATTCGTAATCAAGCTCGAATGTGTTTTTTGTTTCCCCGTCAAGACCAAAGACAAAATTCAAGCCGGGGAGCAGCTCCGGAAGTCCGTTTGTACCTCTTTGTGAACCGACCTCATTCAGCAGCGTTACTGCGTCAAAAACCTCGTCAGCTGTTGCCTTGAGGTTGTTCTTTTTGATCACCACAGGATCAACGCTTTCCACGCCCAGTGCTGCAACATCACCCGCTGTATGATACTGTATAATGCTTTTTGCGATTCGTCGACATTCCTCCGGATAGCGAGCAATGATGCCGGGGTTTGCATTATCGATATGCAATGTTTTCACATCAGGTGCGGCAATGTGGATTCCATAGAACAACTCTTGGAGTGCCTCAGGGTTGGGTCGTGGGAACTCTTCTTCTCCTGCGTTTTTTGCCATGTATGAGAAAATACAGGGTTGATTTCCGATACGGAAATGACGGATCCCTACGTTGTACAACGCAGCAATTTCCTCACAGATTTCATCGACTGTCCGAAAGCTTGGAGGTCCTTTGCTTGGTTCGCTACAAAAGGAACACCCCCCTGTGATACTGCGGGAGCATCCACGGTACGTCTCAATTTCCGTGATGAGATACTCAGGGAAATACGGATGCTGGGTGACAACCCGTGCGCCTTTTACAGCAAGATTCTTTATCGCCTGTGGGCTGGATCTGCAGAGAGAAGGATCAATGTTTTGACTGTTCAGATTGTTTTTTAGTAACTCGGAGACAATGATTTCCCCGTCTCCCTTTGCTATGATGTCAAAGACGTTTTGTACGACATCGGTTCCTGTCACGGATTTCCCACCAGACATCCCGAATCCGTACCGAGCTGCTGGGCCACAGAGCAGTTTCACTGGTTTTGATATACTATTGAGAAACGATACGAGTTCATTGGGACTGACGGGGAACCCGGAGAGGTATCGTCCTGGTACAGACATCCCAGCGATGACGACGAGAACATCGGATTTTGAAACAGCATTAAGCAAAGAGTTGTCATTTCGAATCTGATCGATGGTAGCATAGGAGACATTCGCATGGGACTCAAAATCCCAGACAGCCCCAGCAATGTATCGTGGATACGGGCTGATGTACGGTGGGACACCAAGGCAGGTCGGTTCGTCAACGTACCCATCGAGGATAAAGACACGTAACATCCTATCATTGAACCCTACTGTTATTTAAAAAACTTCTTCTCCCCAAAAGTATGCTGCTACTCTAGGTAGATTATCGAAACAGGAGGATTTCGGATTACGAGATTATCATGAGATGAAAATGTTTGTGATGTTTCGGTTTTTTGTGTGGGATTTCTGTTTCTTCTTGTGGGAATGGGTAAGTATCGGTAAATGTTGGATCTGGTGCTTCAGGGTTAAATGAGTTCCAAAGCACAAATCGTCCCCATCGTTCGACACTGATCTCTACTTTTTTAAAACAGTTCCGACATATCAAGTAATGGATGCCCATTGTTGGATGGCGATATCCTTCAAAAAAACCGAGATATTTTCCACACTCAATGCATTTTCTTTTTTTATCAGTATCTACATCGATGGTACTATTCAACAACATTTCCCCTTCATTTTTTTTCTTTTTTCTCTTCCTTTTTATTTTTACTCCTGATTGTCTTGAGAGTGGAAGTGGCAGTATTGTGGAAGTATACTAAGGGGATAAATATGAAGAAAAAGAAATCCTGCCAGCTTCCTTTCCTTGTTCAGGTTTTTATTCCTCCTCTCAACAACATCATGTTCAAGACATGAAAACTTGAACGCTGAATTCCTGGAGTGTAGGTAGAGAAAAACACCTCCTTTAAAATTATGACTCTATCGACTTTATGTTTCATTTTCCTTTCTCCCTTATATTAAGAATTACTCATCGTTATTAAATATTTTTCTGTCGCAAATGAAGCATCGTTATATGATATATAAAATCATAAAAAAGAAATTTTAACCTAAAAATATCAATAAATTCATTTACCATTATTGTTAACAGGACCCATGTTACCAATATTCTTAATTTTATCAATTTTTTGTTTGTTCTAAAATCATAGTTTGAATATGAATTTTCAGCAACGAATAAAAAAAGGGTTAGAATTAAAAACTAGAGGAATTCTTTCAGCCGAGACTTTTCTGGGTTGAGGATATAGTGTTTTTTGATAAATATCAATGTTTCCATAATCGTGATGTTCTCGATCATGCCAGGGTGCAACATCACCAATGAATCAGAAAACTTTTTTGCTTGTATAATGTCCTTAGCAGTAAACGTGAGAATCCAATCGTAATCACCATGGACATACGAACTGCTTTCAATAGTAATCCCTATTTCTCGAATGAGATCTTCTAATTTTCTGGAAACGATTTTATTTACTGTTGCCTCATCCAATATTTTCATCGATCTTTTTATCAGTACCATAAAATGTTTCAGTCCCATTTTCTCTTCATTAAAAATCGCGGTGTATCCCCAAATCAACTCTTTTGCCTCTAATCGTTTGATGATTCTCCATGTTTTTTGCTTTGAGAATCCACAGAGTTTTGCGATGGTCTCTATGTTTTTATTCGCGTTTTTCACCAGTTCAGATAAAACCCTTTTTTCATCCTGATCCATCTGATCCTTACTACTTTTTGACATTATTTCACTCCCATTCAATAATTTGAAATCATTTTTCTCCTTAAGAACATATCTGCCGTGAAATTTCTTCCTAATCTTCTTTTAACTGTCTACAAATAACTATCTTTCTCTAGTAGAAAAACTCTAGAGCAGAAATAAATTTGATGTTTTTTGTGAAAAACAAAGAAATCTTTATTGTCTTAGCCGTCTTAGCACATGTTATACCATCATTTATGAAAACAACAGAGGATATTCTGATGACGCAACAATATCATATACAGATAAGTTTATACCAAGAATCAATATTTCGCGTCAAAGATGGGTGAAGAACTATGATAAGCGCGTATATCCTCATCACTATGCATCCTGGAAAAAGTGACAAAGCAATAAAGGAAATGAGACAGCTAGATAATGTCGCAAAAATCTCCATTATTGCCGGTGAATACGACATTGTCGTTAGAGCTCAGGTCAAAAACCTCGAAGAACTCTTAGACGTCACTGATAAAATCCAAATGATCGAAGGAGTCAGCAAGACAACCACCCAAATTATTGAAAAAGAAATCAGCCTTCAATAATGAGACAAAAACATGGTCATTAGGAAAAAATATCTGTTTTATACCCTGGCGATCACGTCTTCATTTATAGCAGCGGCAGTCACCGGCGTTGATAGCTTCGTTGGTGGTCAACCTGCGTTTAAAACCGATCCATGGTCGTTTGCGTTTTCGCTCTTCTTCGTCGGATCCATTATCACTCTTTTGATATCGTTGATTCTCTCGATAAAAATCCACGGAAAAAGCCTTGGAGCAAAAATCCTTGATCCTTCCTTCAAAAACCTTCGCATGGTCCAGAAAAGCGAGCTGAAATCCCATATCATAGCCGGCGTTATGAACGCGATCAACACAGTTGGGTACTGCTCGATTGTCTCCACGGTTCAAGACCCAAGTGTGATCCTGTCGTTTTCCCAAATCGTCATCCTCTATCTTCTCCTCATGGAATCCATTACAGAAAAAGACGTCCCGACTCTCGTGGAGGTTCAATCATCCGTCATCGTCACCTTCGGGGCGATTCTCGCGTCCATTAGCCTTACCGGGGCGTTTCAGTTATTCCCGATCCTCATCGTCTTCCTCGTGGTCAACCCCACCTGGGCGGTCTTCTCGATTTATCAAAGAAAACTAAAAATCATGAGAATAAACAATAGACCAAATGACTCGATTAATATTCGATTCTGGAACATCATCTTTTCCTGTCTCTTTACCGCTCTTCTCATCTTTTTCTTCGATCTATTCACGAGTGGCAGTCATCTTCTCGCTGGCGTTACAGCCTCGATTGACCCGTATTATTTCATGTTACTTGCACTCACCATGGGGACGACGTTCTTCGCCTATGTTTTGTATATTCGTTCTCTTGGTATGGGAAAAGCAAGTGTGAATAACGCGATACGTGCTTCGACCATCATCTTTGCAATCCCCTTCTCAATCATCATGCTCCAATTAGGGCTTATTACAGAGTTTTCCACAGACCCAGTGATGCTCATCATCAAAGTAATTGGAATGGTTTTAATCGTCATGGGCATCATCTCCTTTGCGCTCACCTTGGTCAAAGCGTATATCTTCATCGACGTGAAAACCGGTCGACCATTAAAAGAAACAATGCAGAAATTATGGAATATC
Organism: Methanobacteriota archaeon; assembly: GCA_017885605.1. Taxonomy (GTDB): domain Archaea; phylum Thermoplasmatota; class E2; order DHVEG-1; family DHVEG-1; genus SM1-50. Next base: position 6,778 of record JAFNFT010000099.1, read on the forward strand.
CGTGGTGTCTCTCATGTGACGATTACCTCAGGAAAACACGATTTCATCGTTAAGGTATCGACACGCACTCTCATGAAAGGTTATGAACGCATTATTCGAAAACTCGATGAAATCGAAGAAATCAAAAAATACCACTGGGAATCCGTGTTAAAAGACTGGGAGAAAATCTAGTACCGACCAGAAACTCTTTTATGATTTCACTTGTTCTCATACGGGGAAATAAATATGATTGATACACGATTAGAGAAACTTGCTACCATTTTGGTCCGATACTCCTTGGGGTTAAAGAAAAACGATCTCTTTGTCATCTCAGGTAGTCATCTTGCTGCGCCATTGATCAAAGAAATCTATCATCAAGCAGTCAAGCTTGGTGCACATCCATTCACCCATATCGGCATCGATGGTCTTGCAGAGATCTATTATCAACATGCCTCAGAACAACAACTCAAATACGTCTCACCTCTCAGTAAATTCGAAACCGAGCAAATCGATGCAAGTCTCTCTATCATCAGCCCTGAGAACACGCGTAATATGACAAATATCGACCCGAAAAAACAAGCGATCAGTAGCGCTGCTAATCATCAGATTTATGAAACGTTCCTTAGACGAGCTGCAAAAAAAGAACTCCGCTGGTGCATCACCCAGTACCCAACCCAGGCGTCCGCCCAAGATGCAGAAATGTCTCTTGCGGACTATGAGGATTTTATTTTCGATGCTGCGCATGTCCATGCAAAAGACCCCATTAAATATTGGAGAACCGTTCAGAGAAATCAGGAAAAGATACGAACATTTCTTAACAAAAAAAAGATCCTCCATGTGATCGCGAAGGATACGGACCTCCATGTTTCAGTTACAGGTAGGAAATGGATTAATTGCTCGGGAACTGAGAATTTTCCAGATGGTGAGGTGTTCACCGGTCCCGTTGAGAGCTCAGCGGAAGGGCATATCAGTTATTCGTTCCCTGGTTCGTATAATGGCCGGGAGGTCAATGACATTCAACTCTGGTTCGAGAAAGGTAATGTTGTCAAAGCGACCGCGTCAAAGGGGGAATCATTCCTGCACACCATGCTTGCCATGGACCCTGGTGCGAAACGGTTAGGGGAGTTCGCGTTTGGGACGAATTACGGGGTGAAGAGCTATACGAAAAACACCTTGTTTGATGAAAAAATTGGTGGTACCATCCATCTTGCGGTCGGCAGCGGATACCCTGAGACTGGGAGCAAAAATAAATCCAGTTTGCATTGGGATATGGTCTGCGACCTGCGGAAAAACGGAGAAGTTTATGCAGATGATGAATTGATTTACAAGAATGGACGCTTTTTGAATCTATGACGGGACACTCCTAATTCTATTTCAGCAAATATTTAAATATTCTATTAATATAACATTATAAGAGATAAAAACTACAATTTTTATTCTGTAGGACGGAGGAATAAGTATGAACAAAACACGTCATAGGAAGCTAATTTATCAAGCTGTTTTCACTTTTATCATCGCAGGACTGTTTATTATCCCGGGATCCACCAGCGTTTTTAGTGAACTACAAAAGAATGGATATCAAACAACAGAGCGGGGATCGACCATTTATGTTGATGACAACAATACCGCAGGACCATGGGACGGGTCCATCGATCACCCCTATCAGTTTATCCAAGATGGCATTGACCATGCAACAGATGGCGATATCATTTATGTCTTAAACGGGAACTATGGAGAGAATCTTGTGATCAGTAAATCACTTACACTTATTGGTGAAGAGAAAGAGAACACGATCATAACCGGCGAATGGTTTGGGACCGTCGTGAAAATCATTGCGGAGGATGTAACTGTCACTGGATTTACCATCACTCAAAGCGGAAGTAATTCGAACAACGCAGGCATTATGATTCATACCTCACATAATATTATAACGAATAATAACATAAAAAAAAATAACTTTTATGGACTCTATGTGATTGAGGAAAACAACACTATTTATCACAACAATATTGAACAGAATTACATTCAGGCGTTTGACGTCATTGGTGGTAGTACATGGGATGGGGGATATCCTTCTGGTGGAAATTACTGGAGTTACTACACTGGAACAGATGAGAATGAAGACGGGATGGGAGAAATTCCGTATCCAACCGGGAACAACTCCGCTGATAATTATCCGCTCATCCATCCTTATGGTTCCGTGATTAATGAAAATACGCAAGAAATTTTCATGACGATTCAAGGTGCAATTGATGATTCTGATACTCAGTGTAATCATATAGTTACTGTGAAAAATGGAGTATATTGGGAACATGTATCGATTTACAAATCACTAAAGCTCGAAGGAGTAGGCTCTTATTTGGATGTGGTTATCGATGGCAGAGGCACTGGTACTGTTGTGACCATTGATGCTAATGATGTCATTCTCCAAGAAGTCCTGATTCAACACAGTGGAACTGAGGAAAACGATGCTGGGGTTCGTGTAAATGGTAAGAATTGTTCCATCATAGATAATATCATCTATAAGAACTTCCAAGGAATCATACTGAAACAATCTACCGAGGATACACAGATAACTGATAATGAAATCACGGGCAATGGATGGAACGGTATAACCCTGCAATCCGGATGCAAAGCGAATCATATTTTTGAAAACACCATCGCTAATAACAACTATGCAGGGATTGGATTTACAGAAGCAACCAATAATTATATCTTTCACAACAATCTCAAATCAAACCGCCATCAAGCTTATGATGATGGAGCCAACATCTGGGATGACGGGTATCCCTCTGGAGGAAACTACTGGAGTGATTACACTGGTACTGATAGCAATGGCGATGGTTTCGGTGATACCCCCTATGCGATCCCTGAGGGGATCAATACAGACAGCTACCCTCTAATGGCGCCCTATATCGGTGGAGATACAATCCCGCCTATGGTCAAGATCCAAAATCCCAGTAATGGATTGTATCTCTGGGGCTTTCGCCTGTTCTCAAGCTTGCTCAAACAAAGCACCATCATTTATGGTCCTATCTCTATCGAGGTCGAAGCAACAGATGCGCAATCAGATATCGCACAAGTCGAATTTCTCATTGATGATTCAGTAACTCCAGAATTTATCGCTACCCAACCACCCTACAGCTGGAAATGGTCCCAACCATCGCTCTTGTTCCATAAACACACCATCATTGTGATCGCATACGATCATGCAGGGAACTCCAATTTCGACATGCTTGAGGTAAGAAAATACCTCTAAAACAAGAAATAATACTCTAGGGATAAAAGACAAATCCCTCCTCTTCATTATCCACTGTGATGAAACTGCTCTGCGATCACATGCTTGGCTCCCTTGCGAAATGGCTACGGATTTTTGGATTTGACACCTTTTATCCAGATTCGACGACGAACGATGATTTTATCCTACAGATTGCATCTCGTGAGAAACGACTGCTTATCTCCCGGGATAAAGAATTACTGATACGAGCGAAAAAAACACTCGTCCCTGTCCTTGAGATACAGACGACAAATCTCACCGAACAATTACAACAAGTCCTCAAAAAAATACCCGTCGATGAAGAAAAAATCCTTTCTCGCTGTACGGTATGTAACACCCTGATTCATTCTGTTGAAAAAGAAACAATTAAAGACAAGATCCCTGAAAAAGTGTTCCAAACCAGAAATGAGTTCTGGATCTGCCCCTCCTGTTCTAAGTATTATTGGATGGGGACGCACTATGAGAACATGAGAGAAAAAATCAACACACTCGTAAGAAAAGAACCATTATAACGATCAGATCATTTGAACAACCTGAGCGTGAGGGACTCCTTTGATCTTCAAAATACAATTCGGATCGACCAGTCCTAGGTCGATTGCGCATGCCACGGTTTCTTTTCCCACGAGGTTCGCTATTGTTGCGCCACGTAGAAAAGATTCCAAGGTTTTCCTATCGATTCGTTCCCCGTCATAGAAGCGTTTCGCTACATCAATTTGGAGTTTTCCTCTGCGGAACTTCTTGCCAAGGAGATGCTCATCGCAGGCACCGATGATCATATCATCACCTTGCTGGTAGACTTTGACACTGATCATGCACGTACGTTCCTTTGCTCACTGTCGTTATGTGTCTATTAGGAACTTCTGTTTTATATAAATTTCGAAAAAAAGGGGGGAAAAAATAAGGGGTTTAATAGGGAGAGTTTACCTGCTGTTTACAGTGAGATGAAGAGAATACAAAGTCCGGTGATAATACAGATGCCTGCGATTATCAATTCGGTGCCTTTCGCTATTGCCGTATCGGTCTTGCGGCGCTTGCTAACAGGTGGACAGAAAATACTAGTTTTATCTTTTCTCTGGAGGATTGTTTTCATATGGTTCCCTACAAAAATACTGTGTAGGTTATGTTATAAAGGACTTGTTGTACAATCCATACCGATTTTCTGAAGTATGCCCTTTTGAAGTCTCTTAAAAAAAATTCTTCGTGCATCGCTTTTTTTATCTGCGTGGTGAATTTAATGGTGGAGGTTGAGAAAGAAAGAGAATTTATCGTTGTGCTTCGATTACTTCTAGCTCTTTTGTTTTTGTCTCATACGGATGGAACAGGAGAACAATAATGATTGCTAGTATCATCAGAAGTCCTCCTACGACCCAGAACCATTCCATGGTAGGATCTGCTTCCAACATAAGAGCAGCAATCACAGGTCCAACAACATACGAGATACGCGCCACGGTTGTTGTCCACCCAAGACAAGCTCCTCTTCGTTCTGTCGGGAATATCTCTGGGATAAAGACAATAACCCATGCATAGGAAAACGCGATGAAAAATCCTGTAAGAGCACCGAAAATTGGAAGGAACGCCACCGGTCCAAATCCTAATAAAAACAAGGAAAGAGCAAACCCTGCCGCCCCGATGATAAATCCTTTTTTTCTCCCTATTCTATCCATTACATACCCACTGACTAACCCGCCAATAATCATCATGATACCTGAGGCAAGAAAGACCATGAGCCATTCGGTACGAGCATACCCATGAATGACCATGAAGTAATACCCCATCCAACGGATGATGAGAAGAGAATTAATTAACCAGCACATCCAGATTACTGCTGAAAAAATGATATAACGAACGTCACATCGATTAATTGATCCAAGTCCAAAGAAATGTCTTTTCATTTTTCCTGATTTACGTTCCTCTTTGATTTCTTCGTACCGTCCGGTTTCCTTCATAAATATCCAGAGGACAAGTACTGGTATCATGAAGAAAAACATGATTCCATACATCCATTTCCATCCGAGTGTTGGGATAACGTAAAGAGGGATGATTGCTGAAAGTGGGAAAAGACCTATCACATAGACAAGTGAGGTGAGTTTCGCGCGTTTCTGCGCTGGTGATTCTTCGCTAATTGGGATCGTCCACATGTTTGATACCGTCGTAAATGTAACGACAGCGTAGAAGATCATGAAGAGATGAAATGTTGGTGTGAAGAGTACAATCGTGAGTGATGAAAAACCCATGATAAGGATCAGGAGAAGGATGGAAAATTTTCGTCCGATGATATCAACAAGTCCGTTGAGTGCGAAAATGAAAAACGTAGGAATTAAATAGAGTGCTTCCCACCATTCGAACTGTGAGGCTGTGAGTCCATATTCATTAAGAATCGAATCCATATAGGTGATTGGAATCATGGAGAGATATTGATCCATGATCGCGACAAGCCCCATAAAAAGAACAAGATAGATGATGTATTGTTTCGATCGTACCTTTATAAAACCACTTGTTTTTTGTTGCTCCGGAGGATTCATTTTTTTCATTCTCCAAAAACAATCCCTTTTTTATCGGATAAATCAAGAGTTGGTGCTTTTGACGCGCGTTTTTTGCGTGCCATAGCATCATAGGTTTCTTTACCGCCTGCATCTTCAATTATTTTTTTTCCCATTTGATTTTGGTGTTGAATGCTGACGTTGACGCGTTCCATGGAACCGGGAGCGAGCTTTTTTAATATATTGGCCCCTGCGCCTAAACCATACGGGATCGATTCCATATTCATAGTTGTTCCAGGTAGTGCAAAGAACCAGATGCCAAGAGAACCCTCACCAAACTTCGTAATTGGGATGCCGCCGGCTGCTTGTCGTTCTGCGGTGGGGCCGACATGAGCAGGGACCCATTTTCCATCAATGAATGCCTCTCCTTCCCCTTCCATCATAAAGAATCCCATTTGGTCGTACCATTTTTTTACTAATGGATCCGACCCAACCATAGCATCGTACCATGTTTGTATCATGTTCATCGCAAACGTCTTGTATCGTGCCTTGATCCCAGCGCAACGACACAATGCGATGAACACCGAGATTAAATGAAAACAGGTTCCTGTACCCCGACGTATAGTCTCCTCGACAGGATCCATCTGGCAAATTTCTAAATCAAGTTTTTCTTTGACGAATTCAAAAGCAGCTTTTGCGAACTCATAGTCTGTTTTTTGAAATGCGCCAAGCTCGTGGGCAAGAGCTATAACCTCAGGAGCGCATGGGTTACAATACAGTGTGGGTCTGAGGTATTTCTCATCTGTAACGCCGCATCGCATTCCTCCCTTAAAAGGTGGTATTTCATAGGGTCGTTTTGGTCTGATATATCGTTCCTCGGAAACCTGCATTGTCCGGAGTTTTTTCAAATCACTAGGGTTGGTGAGTAACACTTTAATCAAAGAAAGACTGCCGCCAATCAGCAGTTTCAGATAGGTTCCATGGGGGATGTATTCCTTATCTTTCATCTCTCGGAAACTCAGCATACAAGTATTTCCCAGAAAGATACGGGGCATATTATCTTTTCCAATTGGTTTTTTTACTAAAAAGGTATTCTCTTTCTCTATGCGGGCTCTCGTGACAGGTGGAACAGGTTTTATCGGGAGTCATCTGGTTGATGAACTCTTGGAACAGGGATATGACGTACGAGTATTACGACGAACTACGAGTAATATCACGCTTCTTGAGAATAAGAAATTGTCTTTCGTGTTCGGTGATCTTACCGATAGGGAATCACTGGTACGAGCGTGTCAGCAGGTTGATGTGGTGTTTCATGTTGCTGCGCTTCCGCGGGATTGGGGTCCTAGGAAAATCTTTTTTGAGGTGAATTTCGATGGAACAAAAAATCTTCTTGATGCGTGTGTGCAACACAAGGTACCGCGGTTTGTTTTCATGAGTTCCGCTGCCGTCTATGGGTTTCCAAAAACACGACACCCCCTCGCAGAGGATTACCAAAAGAACCCTACCTTGAAATATGGTGAGTCAAAATTAAGTGCGGAGGGACTGCTCTGGGGTTATGGGATAAAATCCAACATGACTGTTTCTGCGGTACGATCCCCGGTAGTAATAGGCTCGCGTGATCGTTTGATCTCTCTGTTTCTTATTCACGCCTTACAACAAAAAAGATTATTCTTTATTGGTGATGGGAATCAAAAGATTTCTCTGTCTGATGGACGCGATGTCGCACATTGTCTTCGGCTCGCTAGTGAATCCAGGAAAGCCAATAACCAGGCGTATAATGTGAAAAGCTTTGATAGCACACCAAGACAACTGATGGAAACCCTCGCAGAGCGACTCGGGCTTCCGGCACCTGAGAAGCACCGGTCGTATCTCTCGGCATATGTTCTTGCCAGTATCGTTGAAGGAATCTGGATCCTTCAGGGCAAGGAAAATCCTCCAATCACACGCCATAACGTAAGGGTGATGGGCACGCCACGTCTGATGGATATCACAAAAGCGACACAGGAATTGAAATACACGCCCCGATATACGTTCGCGACCACTATCGATGATGTCGTCTCCTGGTATCAGACATTTACAAAGTGACGTTTTTTTGTATTGAAAAAAGTGTAGCGGAAGGGATTTGAACACGAGTTTAGTCATAAAAATATATGATTTCTCCTGTTGTGACATTTAAAAATGCTCTCGTCAGAATTTCAGGTCAAATTCTTACATCTCATAGCCAAACTCATCAAATACAAATTTCCATTTATTGTTTATTTTATCTTTAACAACAGGTTCTACATTGTAGTTACTTGCTTTAAAAAATTTCTGAGATGTAGCATAATCGCTAAAACTTTTTTTAGATGCTTCGAAATCTTTCAACCCTAGTGTTGAATAAATTTTTTCAACATTTTCTAAAGGATTTTGAATGAAATCCTCGTATTTTATTTCAACGAGATTTCCTTTAGGGATAAGGGTTCTCTCTTCGAAGTATTTCTTGTACATCTGAGCATATAAATCAAGCATGTGTCCTTCGAGTGTCTGCATATCAGATTTCTGGATACAATAAATAGGTACTACTATCCGCAGGAATCGCATCATTGAATAATATAGGTGATACGGGTTTCTGTAGATGTTAATAAATTGTGCATCGGGGAACATTTCAAGAAGAAGTTTTATCCGCGCTGTATGTGCAGGGTTTTTTAATATCAAACGTTTTCCGTCTCGATAATAGGTTAATTTTTTTAAAAAATAAAGATATGTTTCTTTCCATTCATTGATCACGGCTTTGGAGACATGTTCCATGGTTACGAAGCTGTTATAGAAACCCATGTTTTTTGGGAAAATCCAACCATTGTAGTACGCGTACGGTATAAAAGCACCAATTGCGTATTCTTCTTCTTGGGGTAAATCAGTCCCCATTGGTACATCATCCATCGGTCTTTTAGGTGTGATACTTGCGGCGAGAACTGGTTTGAAAATTTTTTCACTGCCAAGGAAAACACCTGGTACCGTTGCAGTAAACGTTGAACAATACCCAAATGTATTATCAAGAGATAACATGTTATGAATATACGTTGTGCCACTTCTCCAGTGCCCGGTGATGAAAAGAGGAGGATGTTTAATTTCCGTTTGCTTTATGCTTTTGTTAAATTTTATGTTCTCTTTAAGGCGAAAAGGTGCTATGATATTACTTAATGCAGTCGCATAAAGCATACGTGGCGTGTATCGTACGCTTATCAGAAATTTATTTTGTGCATAGAGCCGAAGAAGGTTAGTAACACTAGCACCAGCGAGAGGCTCGTATTTTACATCGAAAACATTTCCATGTAATTGTAATGGTTTCGCCATATCGAGCACACGACATAGCCACTTCATATATAACAATTAGCATAAAATGTCTTATGGAGAAAACCTTGGATTTTCTTTTTTTTAAAAAAAACTGAGGAACAATAATTTAGAGAAAGATAGGCTTGACTCTTAAAATCTAAGACATTACTACAAAACGAAAATCTTGGAGATTTTTTCTCCTTTTGGGCCTTATAAGTTCGGCTAAGATCATTAGGGTTTCAATGAGTTTCATAATGAGTGCAGGAAAAAGGGATTTGAACCCCTGGACTACTTCAACAGGATTATTAAAAAAAGGGACCTTTTATCACAGCACAAAAATCAGCACCATGAACACTGTCACTGCGATGTTGCTGATCACAAAGAGAGTGAACTTTGCTTTTCCCAGTCGTTGTTCCTTTGGGAGTTGCTTCTGGTTTGCCCAGAGGGCGCCCCATCCAAGCAGCCACACCCCAAACACACCAGTAAGAAGAAGATAGATAGTCATGAGAATGATCGGTTTTTGAATAAACATGAGAGGGACACTCGTAACGAGGAGGTAGAGGACGATGTATCCTTGGAATCTCTTGAAACTTACTTTTTTAGCACGGGTGCTGAGGGGGTCAATCCAGGCTTTAATCGTGCGGGGGAGCGCATCCATCCCTGCATAAATCGACCCAGCGATGACCCCGACCATCGCGATTGGATAGAGAATATTACCGACAAATGGGCTGATCACTGCATAGATGCTCTGTTGCGTTGAAATAAGATCAACGCCGTTTGGCACCAAATGGTTTTCCCCAAGAATAACGACACCTGCCGCAAGAAACGCGACCATAAAAATCGCGACAATAATAAAAGAAATTAATAAGTCAATCTTGACCCCGGTCATGATCTCTGATTTTAACGCGACTTTTTTTTCATGAACACGTAAGCGCCACCAAGCGATATACGCGGTGAAATCTGCATAGGTGCCATGCATCGTACCGTAGATTGCAGCAAGTTGTAACATGACGGGAAATGCGACTATGTCTTCAGCAGTCACCCAGGATGCAACCGTGGGAACCTGAGGAGTAAACAGAGCTTTGAGCATGGCGAACCAATCCGGTTTCACAACAGCTACCGCGATGATTGCACCAAAAGAAAGAAATATGACGAACACAAGTTGGATTTTCTCAATAATTTTATACGAACTGATAAATCCGAAAAATGCGATCGCAAGACCAAGGCTCACCCCCCAGATGATAAAATCCCCTACCCCGGTAAATACGGTGATGACGTTTCCAAGAATCGTCAGAAACGTGGCAATCAGGAACGGTAGCAACAAAAACCCGGTGATGAGAGAAAAGATATTCACCCATCCATAAGGCCGCACCCGGGAAAACAACGTCATGATATGCTCCCCGGATAATAACGAATACCGTGTTGCTAGATAGGCAGTAAGCCCTTTCGTAATCATCGCAAACGTGATGATCCATAGGGCGGAGTACAAGGGGACGGCCCATGCACCAATCCGCGGTGCAAGGACGATATCTCCTGCACCGATCGTCATACAGGCGACGACCGCTCCTGGACCAAAATATTTCAGATAACTCAGATAGTGGCGAACGGTTTTTTGCATTTAATCACCCTCAAAGACGATATTATCCTGTTTTTTTAACAGCTCATCTTTTATCGATGACTGCCTGCGTCTCCTTCGCGCCTCTGCGTCATAGGCTGCTTCTCCGCCTGCTTCCTCAATGATTTTTTTACCTTTCTCTATTTGTTCTATAATCCCGATATTGAGCCCAGCAACAGAGTTCGGTACAAGATGGTTCATCAGGATTCTCGAGAAAATCCCAAGCCCAAGAGGGATGGATTCCCTGATGATGGTGGACCCTGGGATCGGGAATAACCAGAGTCCTACGCCGTCTTCCCCTAGTTTTGTGATGGGCATCCAGGATGCTGCTTGACGCGTTGGTTCCGCTCCAACATCCGCGGTGATCCATTTCCCATCGATATACACTTCACCTGCACCATGGAGTAAGAAATATCCCATGGCATCGGACCACTGTTTCAACAGTGGTACACGATCAAGGGATGGTGCCACGAAATCGTCAAGGAGGGTGAGAGCGAAAAACTTGTATCGGGCAGGGAGGCCAGCAGCACGACATAACGCGATAAATACTGAAATTTTATGCAAACAAGTCCCGGTCCCTCGATGTACAATCCTTGTCACATCATCCAAGGGGGTCTGCTCAAGGATTATTTTTCTTTTCGCAAACTCAAAGGCAGCCTCCGCATACTCCTTGTCTGTCTTTTGGTACGCCCCTAGTTGATGTGCTAATGCGATGATCTCTGGTGCTCGGCAGTTACAAAACAAGGTTGGTCTGAGGTATTTTTCTTCTGAGTTGCAGCTCTTCATTTCCGGGGAATACGGTGGGATTGTATAGGAGAGTGTTGGTCGGATGTACACATTTTTTGTTGTCGGGTTCTTTAACATCTTAAAGGTGCCTAGATTCGATAATAACATTTTCAAAACGAAAAAAAGACCTCCGATGTTCATCTGGAGCATATGGCGTGTGGGGATCATTTCTTTTCGTTTGATCTCCCCGGGGGTTAACATGCTTTTAGTCCTTGCTGAGATCAGCGGAAAGCATCCGTCTGACTTCCTCAGCGCACCCGCGGATTTCCGCGCCTGTTGCTCGTTTGATCTCTGGTTCAAGGACCGGGCCCGGGCGGTCACAGGCCGGGCAATGCTCTAGCATTCGGACCTTATCTCCTGAACTGATGAATCCGGGGTAGCTATACGCGGCGGCATCAAGGAACGCGTAGCGTCCCCATTCGCCATACCCGATTGGTTTAAACTCGTTATCGAGGACAAGAGATTTGTAGTATGAGTAGGGTGAATGGAGGTAGTGGCCTTCAGGACAATGAACTAGCCAGCCGTTTCCCTCAACCATCCCATAAATATCCAGGCAGTATTTCTCAGGGATGCCAAGGACTTTTTCGACTTGTCTGCGGAAGTCTGTTACGGGAACGCGGACGCCTTCGTATGCTTTCCATCCCCCGCCAGTTGCGACGCCTCCTCGTTCTCCGAAATCGAAGCTTTTTCCTTCCTTTTGTAGCTTTTTCATGACAAACGAGAGTATAAACGGGGCGCCGACGAGAGCGATTTTGTTTTTGGTTTTTTCCTGGTATTTCAACCAGCTGATGATCCTGTCGATCATTTTATCAGATTCACGTTTTGCGAAATATTTTACCACAGTGCTTTTTATCCCTTTCTGACCAGACATGGTCATTTGAATAAGCTCTGTGGTGATCTCCCGGTCAATCGCGACTTGGACATCCTTAATAGCATCGAAATAAATGGTACAGACTTTTCCTGCGTACACATTGGTTTTTTTCGGGTTTGGCATCAATAAATACCCGTACATCTGGGGATCCCACAAGGGATAGATCATGTTCATTGCTGATTTTGCTGCGGCGTACTCAGAGATGTTAAACGTCCGTTGATCACGTGGGATGAATGTATGTCTGCCGCTTGTTCCGCTACTGTAGGCAACCGTCATTCCTGTTTGATTAAATGCGTTTATCACATCATCATAGCTTGGGTTCTTTTGAGAAATGACAATGCGCGGGAGTGTTCCTGTGAAAATATTTCCCAGCCAGGTGGCAAAATCGCGTCCAACTGGATAATCCTTAAAGAAGCTATCAGGGATGAGTGGGATTTTGTCTAAATCATCAAGGGTGTGAATATCGGTTGGGGAGAAATTCCGTTCTTTACAAAAATTCTGATAGACCTTATTGTTTGTATACTGGTAGGTGAAGGTATGTTTAATCGATTTCAGCTGCATCTCGTTGGCTTCTTTTAGCGGGATGCGGAACAGATCATCAGGTTTGTATACGGCATCATCAGCAGGAGTCCATGCGTCCTTTGGCGGAAAATATTTTTTCAGTGTGTCATTAAACTGATTCATGTAGGTCGTGAAATCTCTTGTTTCCATGTTATTTCCTCATGTTGACGTTTTTTTTTATAAAATCCCCTGATACGTATGGTCTGAGAAGAAGTACTCTTTTTTATAGCTTCCCGTTTTTGTTTATATCCTATAGGGCGTTGTCTCAAAAGTCAAATAGCAGGAATGCTATACCATCCACTCATGGATGGGAAAGCACTTATGAGAAAATTTAACTGGAAAAACCACAATAAAATAAAGGAAAAAGAATTTGATTTTCTCCTAAAAACAGCGATCGAGATCATTGACGAGACTAAGGAACCATGGGCAGAAAAAAACTTCGGACGACCACCCTATGCACCAAAACCTATGGTCGCTGTCTGTCTCCTCAAAGTCTACTTTGGCATGCCCTACCGAGATATCGAAAGCTTGTTACGTGCCAACAAAACATTTCAAGAGATACTCGATCTTGAAAATATCCCGGATCACAACACGATCCAGCGGGCGATGGAAAAGATCCCGCTGGAATATCTTCAACATCTGAATGATAAACTAGCCATCAAGTTTAAAAAAAACGACAGGACATTGCCGT
>JAFNFT010000099.1:20423-20857 GCA_017885605.1 Methanobacteriota archaeon
ACCATCATCGTCAGAAAGGGCGGGATTCCATTTATCCGACCGAAATGCACCTCTGTTGGATGGAGACCTGGGAAACCGGTCCAATATGGGAATCCGTACTATGACATGATGGACGAGTATAAGAGAAATCCAAGCGAGTGGATGAAGCAGTACCATCAACGTTCGGTGATTGAAGCCGTCTTCTCTGCGTTGAAACGACGGCTTGGAGGCTCAGTCACCTCCATTAAACGTGGTGTACAACAGAAGGAAATCGCGTTGAAAATCATTGTGTATAATCTGATGATGTTGTTGAGGAAATATGTGGAAGAGGAATACTTTTGAGACAAAGCCGTTGAATAGGGCGTTGTCTCAAAAGTCAAATAGCAGGAATGCTATACCATCCACTCATGGATGGGAAAGCACTTATGAGAACATTTAACTGGATAAACCACAAT
>JAFNFT010000100.1 GCA_017885605.1 Methanobacteriota archaeon
GATACAACACCACCAGTGACCATCAGTACTCTTACCGGAACCATGAACGGCACCGTTTATATTAGTGATGTCACGGTGACCTTAACAGCAACAGATGACAGCTCAGGTGTGAACTACACTAGGTATAAGGTTGACGATGGCGCATGGGCCACGTATACCGCACCATTTGTCGTCTCAGCCAATGGCGCTCACACCGTACTCTTCTACTCCGTTGATTTCGCGGGGAACCAAGAGGCAGAGAAAACCAGTGAGTTCACCATTCAAAAACCAGTTGCGATCGTCATTACCATAAAAGGCGGGTTTGGCGTCTCTGCAGTGATTAAAAACACCGGGACGACCGATCTGACCAACGTCGCTTGGACCATCAGCCTTAACGGCGGGTTCATCCTGCTTGGGAAAACCAAGAGCGGGGAGATACCTAGCATTGCCGCAGGTGCAGAAGTAACCGTAAAAGACATAGTCTTTGGCATTGGTAGACCAATCATCACCGTTTCCGCTGGGACCGCTGAGGTAACCGCGACAGGAACAGTCCTGCTGTTCTTCGTCATTGGAGTTGCATAAACTCCCCCTCTTTTTCTTTTTTTTATTTATTTTTTTTAAAAAAGTATCAATACTACAAAGACCGGTGAATGAAAGCGTCAATTTTTGGAGTTTTAATCTGACCAACCGGGTGTTATCTGAGCTGAAATTTGTATTTTTATAAGATCCAGATCTACCGTTGTCAAAGGAGGAGCATTAAAGGTTACAGTTACTTGATTCGATGTTTTTGTAATGGTGTAATCAGTATTTTTTACGAGATTTGCATCGGATAATGTTGAATTTAATAAATTGTACCAAATAGATGAAAATGGTGTAATGACCACTAAGGTTTTTACGGACAGGATGGTCGTATTTGTTGCTGTGATATATTCAGTTCGTACAGGGTATGTTCCATAGCCACTGATGGATGTTTTTTCATCATTGGGAACAAGATCAACACAAGTCAATGAGAGGTTTGCGTGGCGAGTGGAGGCGTTATAGGATACTGAGAACTCTGGTTTAATAATAAAGACAGCCCCTTCAGTTTGATTCAGGACTACCCCTCCGATTTCATAGTTATAGACTTGGTTAAGGAAATAAGCATTTTCTGAGGTATAGCGAAGAATCCCAAAGTTATCTTCATAGGTACTGCCGACGGTTTGTACGATTCTATACGCCCATCCATTTGAGAGTAATGCGAGTCGACCGAACGCCTTTTGTGATATGAAAAATCCAAGTTCTCTACTGCCTAAGGTGATAGAGGAGGATATCGGGGAGTTTTCTTTCAGAGCAATTTGTGTATCAATCGTAGATTTTAAATTTGAAAACTGATCTGACACAACGCCCATGTGCTCAGCCTCCCGTGACTCCATCCATTTCGGAATATAGATTGTTTGAATAATTGAGACTACTGCAAGGACCAGCCCGACGATCATGACTGCGACGACAATACCAGCAACTGCTTCATCCTTTTTTCTAAGATTTCTTATTATTTTTCGCATAGGCTTCACTCTATTGATTTTATTTTTTTTTATGATGGACGATAGTAATTGTAATTTTGTGTTATTTTTGCTTGTGATAATATGGCAGCATAAAGGGAAAATTCATCACAGTAACTGTTATACGGTCCAAAGTAGAGATTATTTGATGTGATTTTTATTTGTTTTGTACCAAGAGGAAGTGAGCCGATAAGGTTGGCATTAACATAGAGCTTCATCGTCGTTTTATCATAGGTGCTGACAATATAATTCCAGTTGTTTACAAGGTTGCCTGAGAGTGTATATTGATTACTACTTGAATCGGTAAACGTGACAAATACCTTTGTTTTATTCGCTTTGACGGTATAGGAATCTTTTTTTGAAAAGATTGTTTGATTTGTTCCACTCAGAGGAATTCGAATGACACATTGGTAGAGATCATTGTTTTTCCCACCATAGATAACGATATAGCGGTCATTAATAAATGGCGTTATTTTCATGTCATAGCTGGTTATCCTTGGATTTGTTGAAATTTGTATTGCACCATCGACGGTATCGATGATGTCACCATTTTCCCCGATCCGTAAAGTGGTGATATAGCCATTATAGACATAATTATTCCAGGGATCGGGGAGGTCCTTTGAGATGATGGCATAGACACGGTTGTCTACATGCAGTATTTCTGGTTGTTGAGGCATATAATTGTCAGTATAATATCTCCTGATAAATTCTAGGTAATCAATCCAAGTTTTACTGATAATGCCATTGTCTGCTATTTTTAAGGTGGTAACGTAAGCATAGTACCAATTACCACCATTATTATACGCATAGACAAAAGCAAAGATGTTTTTATCCACCTTTACCAGAGATGGATGATAGCAGTTGGTTGTAAATTGCCAGAGATCAATGATGCTTTTTTTGATTGTGCCATTGTTTCCATAGATTTGAAGAGTAGCTACCCGTCCATAATTACTCGGTGTGAGAGAGTCACGATACATAATTGCATAGACATTTCCAGTGACCAAAGCCAGGGATGGCTCTCGGCAGCGTACTGTTTCAAATATATAAGAGTCTTGGACACCAAAAATATGTCCGTTGTTATCAATTTTTATGGTCGCTATTTTGCCTTGGGATGTGCTAAAAAGCTGATAGGCTATTGCATAGAATTTATTTGTTTTATTTATTGGGGTAAAAAGCATCGGAGTGTTCATGACGTTGGCATCAAACGTATAACGCTCAATGAGTGTGATACGCCCCGCAGCGTCAATTTTCACGGTAAGCATTTTACCATCATGGTGCACAGGAGATGTCATATATTGACAATATACAATCGCATAGACATCATTATTAATCGGGATAATTGTTGGTTCATATGATGCATTAAATGTTCCGTTAGTTGATGTATAGCCTAGCTCGATGGTGAAAGAATCAGTAAAAGTGTTTGCTATGGTTTTGCTCGTGGTGTTTACTTTTACTGTTTTTAACACCAATTTCGCATTGACACCTCTAAAAACATCCGCGACATATCGACTATCTGAAGTAAGAATTTCATCCTCTGCATAGACTTTAAGACCACCGATTTCTTCCATATCAAAAATGGGATTATTGGGGATTTGTCCATTGTCCCGTATCCGTATTGTTTTAATGATACCTTCTCCAGCTTCACCTCGGTATACAATCCCATATATTTCATCATGAATTGGAATGAAATACGATGCTGAGCAGAGGAATGGTTCGAAAGTAAATTCTCTCTTAGAAATATGAATTATATTTCCGTTATGCAGAATTTTTATTGTTACTATTTTTCCCCAGAGAGTTGCAGTAGGAGAATCGATGCTGTAGGAAATACCATAATAATCATCAGATCCATGTAAAGGAAGAATATGAGGGAAACGAATACTATTACCTGCGCTCATTTCAAATGCTATTTGGTCAAATGCTTTTGCAAGAGGTGGAACAGTACGGATGAGTGTAATATCACCGTTAGGCAATATTTCAATCGTTATTAAAAATCCTGACTGCCTTAAAACCGGACCTGCGTAGACAATCGCATAGATATCATCATGGACATTGATGATTTCTGGATTTCCTCCATCATCGTCATCAAACCAAACATGGAAAGAAATATCAGATAATAACCCTGTATTTGTAATTTTCACTGTTCGTAATCCGCCATCATCCCCTATACAATTATAGACGATGGCATAGTTATTCACACTATCAACAATCTTAATGATTTCTGGTTCTATCATGATATCCCCAAAAATTAATTTTTTATTCACAGGGGAAATCGTTCCAACATTGGAAATATTTACAGAGATTAATACCCCGGTGTTCGCTACGTTTATCCCGTAGACTATCGCATAGACGTTGTTGCTTATATAAATAATATCAGGAGTTGATGAAAGATTGGCATCGAGAACACGAGTGTTAATTACGGTTTTATTGATGCGCCCGTCATCAAAAATTTGCACCGTTTTAATATATAATTGGTTTCCCCCACTTGGTTTGGTGTAAACAATAGCTACTATTCCATTTATTACATTTACTTGAATAATTTTTGGTGTTTTACAAGTAGCTTCAAAATTAAAAAGATCGAGATAACACGAAGATGTAGATGGATTCTTCTTAATGTCTCCAGCATTTGTTATATTAATCGTTCCCAGGTAACCTAACGAATTTTCATTTGTCGAAACAAGAGCATAGATGTTGTCNNAATTGTGATAAAGATGACTGAAGAGGTGTACCGACCAGTCCATCACTGTGTTCTGAACGATTAATCCATGTCTCGATAGTGCATTCTTCAGTAACACTCAAGGTGTTTGAATTCGCTACTTCAACGGAATCATCAATCCCATCCATATACACGCTTTTTGCAGAATGATTCAATGGTGTGTTTACTCTTTGAGGTCCTCGTGGTTCATTTGGTTTAAGAACCCCGTCATTTGGTGGATACTGCCCAGATGAATCAAAAACTTTTATTCCCGAAGGCTCATCGAAATGCCAAATCCCCATCGCGTCAAGCTTCGTGGTAAAAAGTTTTATTCCTCCAGATTGGTTCGTAGAATTCCCTGAAGTGTATTGAATCCATGCTTCACAGAGATAGTTTTTATTTGATGTAAGATTATAGATTGTCAGTGTTTGATACCCAGAGAGAGGTGCTGCGGTGATGTTGAAAAATGAAGTTCGAGTCCAGAGAAGATCATCAGATCGTTTCCATTGAAACCAGAGTTTCCCGGGGAGATAATTCAGCTTGACAAAATTGTAATATAATTTTAAGGTCGCACTATGAGGCCAGACATCATAGGGAGACAAGGTTTGAGCATACGGAAAATCACCTTTGGCGCCGTCTTGCACCAGACCTGCCATAATCATAGAATTTGTGTCCGGATTAATGATCTTAATTTGGATTTCTAAGCCAAATAAGCTAGGGATCGCAAGGGGAGTAAAGATTATCTGTTCACCAATGCTCCACTGTCCGTCACCATTTGTATCAACAACGCAATCTGCTGCTGTAACAAAAAAATCTGTTCCACCAACCGTGATAATCAGTTTGGTGTTCAGTGGTAAAGAAACACCGCCATTGTTTTGTAAATACACATTATTTTCATCCGCCGTGGCAACAAGTTGTGCAGATGACGCCTGATGTGTCGATGATGGTCCTGTTGCGTTGCTAAAAACGAGCACATACACGATGCATAAAAGCGCGAGACTAATCGATAAAAGTAAGATTGTTGCAATAATTTCAGATACCGCGTTATTACTCTGTTTTGTTGAATAAAATCTTCCTTTACAACAGGAAGGGAATAAATTTTTTTTATGTAATCTCATAATATCTACCTTTCTCTAAGTTATACCAATTAATATTTTGTGTAATGATCATTGATTTCATCAACCCGTAGATGCATTCTATAGATAGCAAACTCATCATAAATACCGCTGAATCCGCCAAAAATAACAGGATTAACCGAGCTTACTATATTTTCATTACAAGGCAGAGAGACGTTTGTGAGGTTATTAAAGAATTTAATTGTTGTATGATCATAGGTCAACACAAGATAGTTCCATCCAGGATGAATAGGTCTTGTCAGAGTTTTATCTCCACTCGTCGTCCGTAATGTTGCGGTAAAAAACGTATGGTTTCCTTTGATCGCGTAGGAACCTGATTTTGAAATGATATTTTTTAAGGTTGCACTTGTATCAGTAAGGGTGATTTTAACAGTCTCAATGTACCCATCATCATAGTCTCCTTGATAACTGACTCCAATGATGTCATTCGTGATATTTGTATACGAAGGTAAAAGATTCGTAGCAGTTGTTAGGGCCAATTGAAAATCAAAAATAACATTACTTACCGTTCGATAAATTGATCCATTTTTCGATAGGCAGAATGTGCCAATGTATCCCCTTGCTGTTGATCCAGAAGGTATCGTATAAATCAACGCATAGACATCTTGGTAAATATGGTCAAGGAACTGGCAATGTGCGATATCGTAATTGGAATTCACAGTCGAATAGGTAACAGAATCTAATTTTTTTATGACAGTTCCATTAGGTGAAATACTCATTGTTAAGAGATTCCCCGATATTTGATACGGGCTTACCCATACTGATTTGGAGTACGCAAGCGCATAGGTCGTATTCGCAATGTGGATAAGATCAGGCCTGCTACTACCATAGGTATCAAAGATAAACGTCGTAAATGGATTTTGATTGATAGTCCCTGTATCATTAATTTGTATTGTCATGATAACTCCTGAACCTCGATGTTGTCCAGGGATAAAATAATCGTATCCATACAGCAACGCGTACAAATGCGTACTTCCTTCAATCGGGAGTATATCTGAATATTCATCATAACCATATACAGATGAAAAATAAGAATTCATAGTAAAGGTGGCAATAACTGTGATATTACCCGCCGGCAAAATTTTTATTGTACTGATAAAATCACTTTTACTCGCATAGTTTGTTGAATGGTAGGAGACAGCAAAAATATCATCTTTTATTCGTATGACGTTTGGTGAGCAAAAATTTGAATATCCTGTTTTTGTAATATTATATGTACATAAAACATAGTCTTTTATTGTTCCATTATTTGCAATTTCAACTGCTTTTAAAGTAATTCCGGGAGCACCATAGTTATCAAATGCAATCAAATATATATTATTAATAGCGTAAACAATTTTTATAGAGGAACCAGGAATTACCTCAGGCATCGGTATATCCAACGTGTCGATAAAGCTGTTATTTATTTTTCCAATATTGGATATACGAATCGTATGAAGGGACATGCTTCCATACATGACTTTTCTGCTTACCACAGCGTAGACATCATTGGAAACATGAACAATATCAGGTGCGTAGAAGTTAACAGGGCCTAGCAGGACTGAATCATAGATTTGTTTCAAAATAGAGCCATTATCAGGGATTTTAATTGTTGATAAAACCCCATTATTTGTATCATAGCTGATACTTTTAGGGTAAACAATCGCAAAGGTTTTAATAACCGGATCTACCGTTGGATTTACTCTGATAATCTTCGGAGAATTAATAGTATAATAGGATGATGCGGGTTGAAATGCATATTTCCATGCAGGATCGTTTGTATGATTGGTTATTATTCCTAAATTTGATATTTCGAATGTCTTTACCTCCGCGCGGGTACTAATGCGATACGTGGCTGCAAATATATTACCATCCACATGAATGATCTCAGGATTAGAAAATTGGGTCCAGTCCGCGGGTGGCAACAAGGTTGCATACCTAACTGTATCTACAAAAGTTCCTGTATCAGATATTTCTATGGTAATAATCGCTCCGCCACGCAAGATAGCGCCTAATTTGTCCCCATAGAAAACAGTATATATCTTATCAAAGACATGGATGATTCGGAGGGGTAGATCAGAAATATTATTATTATCAAATTTATACTTCACGGGGTCGGGGAAGAGGTGCCAACCATTCTTGATTTGCACAGCGTTTAACGCACCATCAGTATCAGAGTCTCGAAATATTATGGAATAGTAATCGTCTTTCACATGAATAATATCGGGATATTGCATGATTCCTGCTGCTGTTCCTGAACTACCAAAATTGTAATAGTCTTTAAATGCTACTGTAATCACCCCATTAACTGGATTTATTTGTCTAGTTTGTAAGCGTCCGACATATCGATTAGCCGCTAAATAGAATTCATAGGATGAGGACGCAACAGCATAGTAATCACTCTCTGTGTAGATAATATCGGGATAATTCGAATTGATAGAATCTAAAACTTTTTTATCAAGAAATGGTTTGGTTATTTTTCCATCCGATGCTATTTTAATCGTCGCCATATACAAATAATAATTTGGTCCTCTGTAGACAATCGCATAAATATCGGTACTTCCCACAACCTTAATTATTCTAGGAGTCTCACATCGTGTCGCCTCAAATTGATAGATATCACAGACGCTTGTTGTCGCATTCTCAGTAATGTTTCCATTATCAGAGACTTCAACAGTGATGACAAACCC
Organism: Methanobacteriota archaeon; assembly: GCA_017885605.1. Classification (GTDB taxonomy): domain Archaea; phylum Thermoplasmatota; class E2; order DHVEG-1; family DHVEG-1; genus SM1-50. Next base: position 8,015 of record JAFNFT010000100.1, read on the forward strand.
ACCATATCCTGAATTCCTTGAGACAACTGCGTATCTGTTATTCGTAATATTGATAATATCGGGCTCGTAACACCCATACGCTTGTGTCCCATACATCGTACTGTTTATCCGTTGAAGATTTGTGCCCTTCCATTCGTTTTTATACTCTGGTTTTACCCATCCCTCTATCGCTATCTCATCGGTCGGGGAAAGGCTTGCGGCGTGATTTACTACAACATAATCATTATAACCATCGAAACGTAACGATCGATTATTCACCACATCATTCGTTTGATTGAGCCTTTGAGCTGCCTGCGTAACATCCGCTGGAAATAAAGTTCCGTTATTCCCATTATGTGATGAATCAATGGCTATCAAGCCTGAACTTTCATCAAAACTCCACATTCCACTCGAATAGCTCTGTGTATGGAACATATTGATAGAACCAGAGGAATTCAATTTTTGCGTCATATTTGTTGACGAATTATATTGAACCCAGGCTTGATAGAAATACTCTGTATTTTCATGTAAACCTATAAGATTGAAATTATATGATCCATTGTGATTAAACACTTGTACCCACCCGGTCGAATTCCAAGGAGCGCTATTATTTGCATTATACACAGAGGCTTGAATATACGTAAAACATATTTTTTTTGTTCCAAGGTAGTATCGAAAGTCATACTGCATATAGATTTTTGCCGTGTTTGTCGTAATAGAATCTGCATGTAAGGTAACAGCAATAGGATTCACTGCTTGAGATCCTTCTTGGAGGACACCTCGCATGACAACAGTATTACTCTGAGTATCAGTAATAATAGCATTTATAAGCATGATAGGGAGATTTGGGTCATTATTTACGATAACGATTTTTTCGCCGATATTCCATTGCCCATCTGTTTTAGATGATGAATCGAGGACATCTCCAACGGTCACAATATAAGGTATTTCTGCAAACATCACCATGATTTTTGTATCAAGAGGTAATGCCCGCCCACCGTAGTGCTCAAAAACAACAGTATTCCCCTCCACTCGTCCGATGATATTTGTCGAGGGTGTTGGATCAGAAAAGAATATTGAAGGCATTGTAAATGTCACAATCGATAATAAGGCAAAAAGTGAGACACCAATACCGACGAGTAAAAGAGTTCCTACCACCTCGGAGGCTGCTCTGTTTTTCCATTGATTTTTTCTCCAGAAGAGATTAGTATGACTTTCTAATTTTTCTTTAGCGTTTAGCATTTTATCACATTTTACATCGTCTAATTATCTCTTTTTTCCTCTTTTGAAAAATTATAGTATTATGGAACATAGACCCCTCTGAATATTTTTATTTCATCAATTGATCCAAAGAGTCCTCCTCCGAAGATGAGATGGTCGGTATTCGTTTTTAGCGACCCTGAACATGGTGCACTCCCACCAGTTTGGATGACGTCGTTCACATACATTTTTAAAAATCCACCACCATAGGTTAAGTCAATTTTTGTCCAACTATCAAAGGAAACAGTCCCTGAAATAGTATACGTCGTATTACCTATCACCATCCAGGCAGTCAGTAAATTATAATTTACCATTAACGCATAGGCATCCCCTTTTTGGATAATCGATTTTTCTTCCCCGATTAAATCAATTTTTTCCATCGTTAAGAAACCTCTCTCGCTTGAATTGATTGACCCGTAGATAACAATTAATCGATCGACATGGGTTACAAGATTCAGAGCACTAGAGCCACCAAGAGCTGCGTGACCTTTGAATTCATAGATAAACAACGCAGAATCTGAGATATTACCATTATTTTCTATTGAGACCGTTGTGAGAAATCCGCGTTTCCAGTTACTATTATTACCCCCCGTAAAAGAAATAGCATAGAGTTTGCCCTCAATATGCAATATATCTGTTTCAAAATTATAATCAATTGGTGAAAGATACGTGTAGAATGGAAGAATGTCCAGAGAGGCATTTATGACATGACCGGCGGAATTAATACTCAATGTTTTTATATATCCAGTTCGGAGTTGATCATTCGAATCGGCGCCATATGCAATCCCAAAAATATCGTTTGTGACATGAATCATGGTTGGCTCTAAACCAGTCTCAGGTAATCCAAATTGAATGGTATCTTCTAAGGGTTCAACGATAGATCCATTATTCAGAATATGAACCGTAATAACATATCCATTTCCTGCAGTAGCCCCATAGCCGTTATATGTAATAATATATATATCGCCCGTGGTATGTACTATCGAGGGCTCTGAACAACTGGCCGAGAGTGGGAATTTCAGTGTATCAATGAGAGCAGACCCAATATTTCCTAGATTGTCTATCGATACAGTTACCAAGTACCCGGTTGGATACACTTCATAAGACGCTCCACCGAGAGCGATAGCATAGATATCAGACCCAATATTGATTATATTTGGTTCCCGTCCATAGTATTGAGGAAAATCAAATGTATCAATAATATCACCAATCGTCCCATTCCCATACAATGAGAGCGTCACAATATGGCTTTTTGCCTCAGTTTGATCATCAGAGGCACCATACACTATTGCATAGATGTTATTTTGAATTTTAATTATAGTTGGTTCATAGAAATGCGGAACCGGTATTATTTTTGTATCAATCGTCCCAAGGAAAACACCGTCATCATTCATTTGAAAGGTCGTCACCGATGTTGAGGAATTATCACGATATGCTATCGCGTACATCCAACCGGTTATATGGATTAAGTCAGGTTCAAAACAGGATTTCCCCAAGATGTCAGAAATATTTTTTATCGATAATTCTGACACATTACCAGGAAACTGCGCTCCGATTTTTGATATATTTAACCATGTTTCAATAGTTATCTCATTGGTCAAATTAAATTTAGGATGATGCGGGACATTAACGTAATTGGTTTTTCCTGTGAAATTTAACGATCGGTTAATTTTTCCACCAGGTATAAAAGCTGCATTATAGACGCTCCCATTAACGGTTGGATTCATTGCATCCTGTGCTGTGGTCGACCCGAAAGCCTCATCGAAATGCCATAGACCCCGTGTGACTTGATAGGTATAAAATGATAGAGGACCATCAAACAAGGTTCCATTGCTACAATTCATCCAGGACCAGTACTCATATCGAGTACCGCTGAGTAGTCCGTTCAATTGCAGGCCGTACCAGCCATCGAGAGAAACTGGTTTCACTGAAGGGGAGTGGAGATAGGGTCCTCCAAAAACACCGTAGGTAAAATTAAGGAGGCCTGATTTAAAATAACTCGTGTTATAAAAATTATAATACATCTTGAGAGTCGCGGATGTTTCTGAAACATCATCCGGTGGTAACACGGTTAAATATGGAGAAAATACACTTGTTCCTTTTTGAATAATTTTGTCGAATATGATGGAATTCTTATCCACGTCAATCACTACACAGGACACTTGTTTTCCTTGTAGATTCCCTGCAGGGTAGACCACGCGCTCTCCAACAGTCCAAAGACCATCACTATTTTGATCAAACCAATAACTAAAATCATTCACACGAAATGTATCCGCGGTACCTTCGATTGTTATGGTTAATGTTGTTTTCGCTTCTAATGGAATTCCACCTCGGTGTTCGATAACGACATCATTATTATGAATAGATCCGACCAGGAGAACCTCTGGAATGTCGACATTTGAAAAATTTGTCCAAGGATTGAGAATAATTATAGATACTGCAGAAAAGGTACTTACCGCTATGACAATAAGGATTAATGTACCCACTATCTCAGAAACCGCATGTTCTTTTTGGGAAAATAAAAATGCCATGATCCTTTTTCTCATCTAAACCCCTAAGGTAAGTTTAAACATCAACCACGTGGAAAAGACCATGATAAAAATATGTTTGACTGATGAAGTATATCGACCGTCTTCAAAGACACCCGCGACCAACGCGGATCCAAAGGCTTGTACCAGACATGCGAGATAAAAAGTATCAGAAATCTCTTTCTGAGATGCACCACCTCCCCCGCCCATAATACCCTGCATACCCTGCGAACCTTCACCCCCCACCATGGCAGGAATAAAACTGGTACATAGGATCAACACAATCGCTAAAAACACAAACACACCCACATAGATGACAATAACATAGGAAGCCATATTGGTCCTTCGTTCAGCCTCTAGCATCTTTATCTCCCGTGCATCCTTTGCTGCGACATCCAGGACATCAGCGACATTCCCACCACTGTTACTTGCTTCAATAATGAGAGTGATCGTTCGTCGTATCGATTTCGTGTTGACGCGCTGGGCAAAAGCCTCTAATGCGTCCGCCACACTGCCGCCCCAGGAAATCTGCTGGGAGATTTTCTTTATCTCGGGGGTCAGGATGCCATACTCTCCTTTTGAGGAAAAAAGTATCGCTTTCGTAAACGTCATCCCTGCTCGGCGGGATTCAGCAAGATCTCGGACAAAGTCGGGAAAAATCCCATCAATCTTCTGGATTCTTCGAGCATACATCGATCCGTACATCCCATATAAACCCGTTCCAGAGAGTATAGCAAAAACAAAATAATCGACATAACCTAAGAATCCGGTGAAAATACCAAGTATTGAGAGGATACCAAGGAGGACAAAAACAGTAACCAAAACACCAGAGACAATATTGACGACAAGTTTTGTCACATTTTTTGTAAGGATAAGATTTTTTAGGTAACTTGTCTGATGTGCTTCTTTACTTTTTTTCATGATTATGCCCCCTGACACATTCCTCGAATTACGACTGCAAATCCAATGTGAATGAGAGGCACAATGATTAAGATCAATATGTAAAGGAACATTGCGTTCCAATCTCCAGTGATAATCATCATCAGAGGAATAACAATAAGCAGGAGTAGAACACCAGCAACAGCGGCAGTGACATAGCTCTCAGCCATAATACCTAAGGTCTCAAGGAGTTGTTTCTGTTGGTTTCGATTTTCCCATAAGTATTGGTCTGCCTTATGCATAAAATAGGTTTTTAAAGAACCACCCGAGGTGACAGTAACCACCATCCCCTGGAGGAATTCTTTGAATCGATGTGATGGTGTCCGAGCGATATTTTTCTTAATCGCACTTAGAATATCAAATCCAAGCAAACCGACATCGCGGTATATCCACGCAGATTCTTCTTTTACCTCTCCATAAATATCTTGTTTTGAAAGGCTTTTAAAAATCTCAGTTGGTGTCACACCAGCGGAAGCCATCGCTGAGATAAAGTTGATTGCATAGGCAAGATTCACATCAATCTTCTTCTTGCGTTTCTTTGCTCTGCTTTTTGGCAAGGAGAGTAACATCCCATAGATAATTACAGCAATAAATCCAGGGATAAACAAGAAAAATACCACTAATCCGGTGTCTAATCCCACACCAAATAAAGGGAGAAGAATAAACAAAAATACTACCATTACAATCATTGAACAGAGAAAACCTATGAGAGTACTGAGAAAAACATAGGATAGATATGCACCAGCACGAATCTCCATATGAGCTGATTGTAAAGCATCTTGGAGATGTTGATTCGCCCTTCGTTCTCCAAATCGGCCTAACCATTTATAACTCGTTCGTTGATATTTTGTAAGTGTCATCGGCATCCCTCCGATTTCTTCTTATTTTTTTTTCTTTTATTTTTTATTTACAATCTTATCAGATGGCGTTTTTGATTGTTCGTCATCCTGTGTATTTCCCATCGCATTTTCTACAGTAATCTTAACCTGTTTTGCTTGATTTCCTTTTCTGACTTTTTCTATTACATCATCCGGTGTATCAAGATACGAAGAAACAATCCGAGCAACATCTTTGAAAGCACGAATATTATTTTCCTTCATCCAATCGAGAATCTCAACGCGTCGGCTCAGCTCATCCAACATCTCTTCTTTGCTCTCTCCATGTTGATTCCGGATACGTTCCATGACATAGCTCTTCCCAGAAAAAAAGAATTGGTCCTGGACTGGATCCCATCGGAATACTTCGTTTGTCAATATTTCTTTTGTCATCGGATCGATATCGACAATTTCAACTATTTGTTTCACTCGCCGAACTCTTTCCCCACCTACTTCTGCTTGAACCTGTAGGGTGACAATATCTAAAGACTGCAGCATGACTCGTGGGATTTCAATTGGTTTTCCTTCTAATCGATGGATAAGGGACTGAGCTGAGTCCGCGTGAAACGTTGAATAGGTGGTATGTCCGGTGGCCATCGCCTGGAATAACACGTATGCTTCTTTCCCTCGTATTTCCCCCACAAGAATGTACTCCGGTCTCTGCCGTAGGGCAGCCTTCATCAGATCATATAAATCAATTTCACCAGCAAGTTTATCGTTTTTCACTTCACCAAAACCAGAGCGAACCACACCTGGAATCCAGTTGGGATGTGGTAAGTTGATTTCTCGTGTCTCCTCTATGGAAACAATTTTTGATTCACGAGGTATAAACAAGCAAATGGCATTTAGGGTTGATGTTTTCCCTGAAGCTGTTCCACCCGCAATAAGTGCATTGATGCCGTTTTCCACGGCAAGCCACAGATAAGCCACCATCTCAGATGACATAGTTTTAAAGGCGATTAAATCGGTTGCAGTTATCGGATCGGCCTTAAATCTGCGAATAGTAAATGTTGATCCTTTTGAGGTCACCGCTTTGCTTAACGTCATCTGAATACGAGAGCCATCGGGCATAGTTGCATCAAGCATGGGCTCTGCGATAGAGATGTGTTTTCCGCATTTCTGCGCAAGCATTACCACAAATTTAGATAACACATCTTCATCAGAAAATTGAATGTTACTTTTCAGAGATCCATATTTTCGATGAAATAAAAAAATAGGTTGACCTGATCCATCGCAAGAAATATCCTCGATGTTTGGATCACGCATAACGGGATCTATCTGTCCGTACCAAACGAAATCCCTTTTCACATAATAAAGGATTTTATTTTTAAGAACATCATCGACCATCAAATTATAATCCTTGACGATGTGACCGATGCGATCTGACAGAAACGCCTCTACTTTAAGGGTATCAACTTCATCTAAACGAATATCAATGGATTTTATCAGGGTTTCTTGTATAAAATTAAGGGATATACGTTCCGCATCATTGAGTTGCGGCTCAATTGATTTATAATATTTATCAAGAGATTTAGAGTCTTTCAATATTTTTATAAAAACAAAGGGCTCAAGTACTGGATAACATTCGATTTCTACGAGGTTTTTTTCATCAATGAAAACCTCATGGGTAGCAAACGCGACGATACCTTTCTTTCCGCATTGTTCGCATTTAACGGTTACTTTTTGGCCTGGGTTCCCTTCACAAGAAATTTTTGAATGACACTCTGGGCAGACCGCGATTTTTTTTATCATTATTCATTCCTAATTTTTTTCATGATTTCTGCGGGATTATCCGTATATTGGGCGATAATAGTCGCAGCTTTCTTAAACTCTCTAACGTTGTTTTTGTTCATCCAATCCAACAACATCGTTCGATTCTTAATTTCACTAATCATACCTTCCCGACTAATGTCTTTTTCCGCTCTGATACGTTCGAGAATGTAACTTTTTCCAGAGTAAACGAATTTATCTTCAATTGGATCCCATCGGAATACTTCATTCGTCAGAATCTCCTTTGTCGTCGGATCGATATCAATAATTTCGATGATTTGTTTACATCGTCGTGCTCTTTTATTTTTAACTCGAGAGATGACTTGTATAATGACGATATCTAAGGTCTGAAGCATAATACGCGGGATTTCAATGGGTTTACCTTCCAAGCGGTGGATGAGAGATTGTGCAGAGTCAGCATGGACCGTTGAATAGGTGGTATGCCCAGTCGCCATCGCCTGAAACAGCACGTAAGCTTCTTTCCCTCGTATTTCTCCAACAAGGATGTACTCAGGTCGTTGTCTGAGCGCAGCCTTCATGAGATCGTATAGGTCAATTTCTCCTATGACTTTGTTGCCAACAACTTCCCCAAAACCGGACCGAACAACACCGGGGATCCAGTTCGGATGCGGTAGATTTATTTCTCTTGTTTCTTCAATAGAGACGATCTTTGATTCTCGGGGGATAAATAAGCAAAGCGCATTTAATGTCGATGTTTTTCCTGCGGCAGTCCCACCAGCAATCAATGCGTTGATGCCGTTTTCAACAGCAAGCCACATATAGGCAACCATTTCTGAGGACATCGTATGGAATTCTATGAGATCTGGCGGGGAGAAGGGATCTTCACTGAATTTTCTGATTGTAAACGTCGATCCTTTTGTCGTGACCTCTGTACTTAGAGTCATCTGGATACGAGATCCATCAGGCATGGTCGCATCCAACATCGGCTCCGAGATAGAGATATGTTTTCCGCATTTCTGCGCGAGTTTTACGACAAAAGCAGTCAGCTCATCTTCATCGTTGAATTGAATATTACTCTTTAGGGATCCATATCGACGGTGATAGAGAAATAGGAACACACCAGAGCCATCACAGGAGATGTCTTCGATGTTTGGATCTTTCATGATTACATCGAGTTTTCCAAGTCCTATGGATTCTTTCTCAAGATAATACAATATTTTTTTCTTCGTCAAAGAATCGATATTGAGCATGTAATCTTCGATGATTAAATCGACTTTTTCAGATAGGTATTTGCCCTCGCCTTTCGATTCCATATCACTTGTTTGAAAGATGAATCCGTCAAGTGTTTCTTTGATGAATTTTAAGAGGTATTCCTCATCCTTTGAGAGCTGCATTTCAAGAAGGACATATCGTTTATCAAGTGATTCTTTTTCTCGGATGATCTCCACATACGCAAAGGGTTCACGGATCGGATAAAAATCGATTTCTTCTACGGTGTTTTCTGAATATCCCATGCGTGTTAATGTATAGGCTTTCAGCTGGTTTGCTTCCTTTAAAAATTGTATTTGACCATCTGGTGTAATTCCATCAATTTTTATTACTTTTTGAGTACCATCTTGATTCGGTGTTTCTTCCACAGATGTTGTCATTAAATCAGTCCGAGGAGGTGACGATTCAAAGGACGTGATTTCCGTTTCTACGACCGGAATAGTTTCTCCCGGCTCTGCATCTGCTGTTTTCGATGTTTTAACAAGGGATGATTCAGAGGCAGCTTTCTGGTTTAATGGTACAACCTCACCTTTCGATGGCGTTGTCGAGTTTGGTTCAATCTCTTTATCAATATTCAACTTTGCTTTTATTTGTTGATCAAGCCATGTTGCCTCTTCTGTTTTAACTTGTGCTATCGATTCTTCAAAGTGCGGAAGTTCCTCTTCAGTTTTTGGTGATTTCTTTGTCGGGGATTGTTTTGTTTTTATTATGGTGCTTTTTTCTTTTTTCTTTTTCTTAAACCCGATACGTTTCTTTGTCTTTATCGATGTTGATTTTTTCTCTTTCTCTCCGCCCTTTATAGGTTCAATATTTTTTTTACTTTCGACATAAAAGAGTTTTCCTTTTTCGTTCTCATCAGAAAGTGACAGATTCCCCGATAATTGGTTATCTGCTTTATTCCGCCCTAGAACCTCGGTGTGAGCATTTAAAATCTGATCCACTTTTTTTTCTATCTCTGTATCGCTATCTGATTTTGAAGAATGGAGGGGGCCTTTTTTACGATTCTCTAGTTTTTCCACTGTACCCCTCCATTATCGCTCTCCTACCGATTCCATACATCCCATCTTCCCAAATTTTTTAATACGAAAACGTAGTATTGAGAGAAATAACCTCAACTCTGCATTTCGTGCATCTCATCCGACAATTTTTGATATAGTTTGTTCGTATTTATAACTTTCTCAATATTTCTATGAAATAGATGATAGGATTTAGTCTCTTGGTTTCCTGAACCATAAGATTATTACCAGAAGACCGAGACCAAAGGGGAGAACAAGTAAATAATAGATAATGTTGATTTTTCGAAGGTATACTGTGACGTCAAAACCATTAAGGTAGAGAACAATCAATGCTACAAATATCACAGGAACAAGGATACCAACAATTAATGGTACTGCTTCTCGGTTCATACCCCTCACACGCATAAATGGAACAAATTCACAGTATTTGTAGTTAATGGAAAAAACGTTTTTATTCGGAATTGTGTAGGGACATGAGATATGTC
>JAFNFT010000101.1:0-45353 GCA_017885605.1 Methanobacteriota archaeon
AGTTCGAATCTGGTCGGGGCTGTCAGTTGGATGTGAGGACCATGGAGTCAACAGAACAGATCACCAAGGATTTTATCAGAGAAATCATCGATGAAGACATCAAAACCAACAAATACAACGGTCGGGTCCATACCAGGTTCCCCCCGGAGCCAAACGGGTACCTGCATATCGGTCATGCGAAATCTATCTGCCTGAACTTCGGGATCGCGGAAAACTACAAAGGCCTCTGCAACCTCCGGTTCGATGACACAAACCCCACCAAGGAAGAACAGGAGTACGTCCAGTCCATCATCGATAACGTTAAATGGCTTGGCTTTGACTGGGAGGACCGCTTGTTCTTCGCATCAGATTATTTTACCCAAATGTATGAGTATGCTCTGCAATTAGTGAAGATGGGAAAAGCCTATGTGGATGATCTTCCTGCTGACCAGATCACCGAATATCGAGGGAACCTCACACAACCCGGGAGAAACAGCCCGTATCGTGATCGGCCTATTGAAGAAAACCTTGACCTGTTCCAGCGGATGAAAGCAGGGGAATTCGCTGACGGTCAAAAGGTCCTGCGCGCCAAAATCGACATGGCACATCCGAACATTAACATGCGTGACCCGATCATGTACCGAATCCTGCATGCGAGCCATCATCGGACCGGTGATACCTGGTGCATCTACCCGATGTACGACTGGGCGCATGGTCTGGAAGACTCCATCGAAGGCATCACCCATTCGATCTGTACCCTTGAGTTTGAGAATCATCGACCGTTGTATGATTGGTTCCTGGATGCACTCGGGGTGTATCATCCGCAGCAGATCGAGTTCGCTCGGTTGAACCTGACGTATACGGTCATGAGTAAACGGTTGCTGCTTCAATTGGTGGAAGGAAACTATGTCTGTGGCTGGGATGATCCTCGTTTGCCGACCATTAGCGGGATGCGACGTCGCGGGTACTCCCCTTCATCGATACGAACGTTCTGTAAACGGATCGGTGTGGCGAAATTCAACAGCATGGTCGATTTCGAATTCCTTGAGCATAATATTAGGGAGGATTTGAACAAGATTTCACCACGGTTTATGGGGGTCCTTCATCCACTGAAAGTGGTTCTTGAGAACTATCCTGATCATCAGACGGAGGAGCTTGAGGCGGTCAACAACCCTGAGGATCCCACGATGGGCACTCGGAAGATCCCGTTTTCACAAACGCTCTTTATTGAACAGGATGACTTCATGGAAAACCCGCCCAAGGGCTACTACCGGCTCGCACCAGGCCGGGAGGTCCGGCTCCGCTACGCGTATTTCATCAAATGCCTTGATGTGGTGAAAAAAGATGGAAAACCAGTCGAACTGCGCTGTACGTATGATCCTGCAACGAAGGGCGGATACGCCCCTGATGGTAGAAAAGTCAAATCCACAATCCACTGGGTGTCTGCAATGCATGCGATTGCTGCAGAAACACGATTGTACGACCGGCTTTTTACGGTTACTGATCCTGTGGGGCAGAAAGGAGTCGACTTCAAAGAATTCCTTAACCCGCATTCCCTTGAGGTTCTCCGTGATTGTCAAGTAGAACCCGCGGTTGCATCCCTGAAACCATTTGATCGCTTTCAGTTTGAACGTCTCGGCTATTTCTGCGTTGACCCAGTGACGACAAAGAATTCGTTAGTTCTGAATCGAACAGTTGAGCTGCGTGATTCCTGGGCAAAACTTCAGAAGACCGCGCAGAAGAAATAACTCACTTTCACAGCTTCAAGAATGCATACGCTTAAATAAAATCAAAGATTCCTGGTATGAGCATCTAGCCCCGTGGTGTAGTGGCAACATTTTGGCCTTTGGAGCCAACGTCGGCGGTTCAAATCCGCCCGGGGCTGTTTTATTGATAAAAGATATTTTTTAGTGAGTGTTATGGGTAAACAACGTGTATTCTTTCCTTAAAAGAACAAGAATATCGCTTGTTTTTTCCTTCGATTCGTTAAGGTATATGTTTAAATACAGCATGGTTAATACAACCGCAATATTAGGAAGTAGTAAATATGTATAGAGAAGAAGGACGCGGTCGTTATGGGGGCGCACCACGAGAAATGCACAAAGCGACCTGTGCAGATTGTGGGAAAGAATGTGAAGTTCCGTTTGTACCGAATGGTACAAAACCTGTGTATTGCAGGGATTGCTATCAGCAACATCGACCAAAGAGATTTTAGTAAAAAATGAATTTCTTTTCGATTTAACATTTTTTTACTAATTCTTTTTTTCTTTTATTTTCATGTATTGTCATATCAACCTGATAGAAGATTTTTTATAACAATTGCTGCTAAGTGCATGCATGTCAGTATTCGCGGGTTTTGGAAGCGATAATCATTCCGGTGTACATCCAGATATTCTCAGTGCACTTCGAAACGTCAATGATGGATATGTGGTTGCCTATGGGCATGATGAGTATACCGAGCAAGCGATCACGCAACTTAAAGAGATTTTCGGCAAAAAAACCGCTATCTTCTTTGTGTATAATGGGACGGCGGCAAACATCCTTGGGCTTCGAAGCGTCACCGATTCGTTTCATTCTATTTTTTGTGCGGAGAGCGCTCATCTGACGGTCCATGAGTGTTGTGGTCCTGAGAATTATATCGGGGCGAAACTGGTGAATATCCCGACGCCTGATGGGAAACTTTCTGTTGATTTCGTTGAACCGTATCTCATCGGTGTGGATGATCCCCATATGGCTCAGCCCCACGTGATTTCAATCACCCAAGCGACCGAGCGAGGGACGGTGTATCGTCCGAAGGAGATACAGAGCCTTGCTGATTTTGCTCATCATCATAATATGTTGCTTCATATGGATGGTGCCCGGTTGTGTAACGCAGCAGCGTTTTTGAAGACGGGTTTACACGAAATCTCTGGAGAAGCTGGCGTGGATGTATTGTCGTTCGGTGGAACAAAGAATGGGATGATGTACGGGGAGGCTGTGGTGTTTTTCGATACACAACTTGCCAAGAACTTTGAGTTTATCAGGAAGCAAGGGATGCAGTTGACGAGTAAAATGCGGTATATCTCCGCGCAGTTCTCCGCGTTTCTTGCTAATGACCTGTGGTTACGGAATGCGTCCCATGCCAATGAGATGGCTCGGTTGCTTGCAGAGCAACTCCAAAATATCCCTGGAATAGAGATCACCCAAAAGGTAGAGGCAAACATGCTGTATGCAGTCATCCCGAATCAGTGTATCACAAGGCTTCAGAAACAGTATTATTTCCATCGATTCAACGAACGCACCTGTGAAGTTCGTCTCATGTGTTCGTTTACCACACAACCACCGGACGTCTTGTCATTTGCACAGGCGATACGAAAAACAGTTGGTGAGACATAACAGGAGCTTATTCTTCTTTTTTTGAGATGAGATACACGCCACCGAAAAGGAGTGCGATCCCGAGGATTTGCAGACTAGTGACGACCTCGCTGAGAAAGAAATATGCAAGGATCGCTGCGAAGAACGGGGTTGATAACTCCAGGCCCGAGACCTGTGCTGCTTTCAAACGTTTTAACCCCTCATAATACAGGATGGTGCCAATCCCGATGATCACTCCGATGCAGACCTGGTAGATGTTGGCGATAAACAGGGAGGATGTCACCCCGAGATAGGCTGCGAAAATAAGTGCGGGGAAGAAAAATCGATAGAAGGATATCACGCCTGCATCCACCATGGTGAGGTATTTTTTCATGACGATCGCAGAGGTCGCCCAGGCGATGGTCGCAGTCAGAACGATTAGGTCTCCCGTGGTGCCGAACCGCAGTGCAAACAGGTTCTCCATGGTCCTGGTGGTGACGAGCAATCCTGCGAGGATCATCAGACTGATGCCAAGATAGTCGAACTTGGTAAGCTTGTCTGTTTTGAGCAGAAAGAACCCAAAGGCGATGATGAAGATCGGCTGCATATGTCCGATGATGACAGCGTTGATGACAGGGATTTGGGATAAGCCAAAGAAATACATGAAATCCGCGATCAGTGTTCCAACAAGGGCGATGTAGATAAGGGGTGAAAGCTGTCGTCTGGTCACTTTCAAAGGAGCTTTTCTTGTGAGTGCGATGTAGATGAACGCGGTGAGTGCGGCGACCATTGCTCGTATCGCTGAGGTGTGAAGAAAATCAGAATTTTCAAAGGAGAGTTTCGCAAGGATCGGTTCTATCGCCCACATGATGCTGGCGAGCAGTATGATTGCAACGCCAAGTTTTTTTGTGTTCACAAGTGATGTTAAAAGGTACGGAGTTTAAATTATTTTTTCCAATCCGTGAACCAAAAATATGTGTTTAAGGCTGTTTCTTTTTTAGAATTTTTTTTCCAATGGTAAAACCAATATGAGCGATGAGCAGGACGATGAATGGAATTATGAGATTGGAATGTATCTGAAATGATGTGAGTTTCGATAATGCACCACCTGTGAGGGATTCTATCGTCTGGTAATTGGAGATACCAAATCCGGTGATAATGAAAAGAATGCTGACGATGGCAAGCAGCACATGGGTGAATGTTTGTACGGTTGGAATTATGTTCATAGTGTTCACTTTTCAAAGAAGCTTTCGTTCAGATTTCCGTTGTTTGAGTATCCTCTGCTTTCCCAGTATCCTTTATAATTGAGGTTGTCTGAGAGTTCGATTTCGGTGACCCATTTGATCCATTTGTATCCCCATTTGCTCTCTGCGACGAGCTGGAAGGGGAACCCTCGCTCTGGCGGGAGTGTTGCGTTGTTCATTTTGTAGGCAAGCAGGATGGTGTTATCTGTGGTGTAGTTAAGAGGAAACGAGGTGGTGTATCCATCAGATGCTTTGAAGATGATTGTGTTAGCAGCTGGGTCTGGGTGTGCCTGGCTGATGAGGTCACTGACGAGGATGCCTTCCCAGAGGATTTTCACGCTCCATCCTTCGACACAGTCTAAGGTGACGACTTTTTTGTACTGTTGGAACGTCGTGAGGATCTCATCGTATGTGTAGTTTTTTTGTATTGCGACAAGGCCTGTTATTTTCAGCTGATAGGTCGATATGTTGATGTGTTGTGGTCCTTTGATGGAGTTTTCCCGGAAGTCGTTTACTGAGGAGAGTTTTTCTCCTTGGTATTCTCGTATTTCGACTGCATCGAGCTGGATGTTTTGTTGTTCGAAACATCCTGTAAACGAGGTGGTCAGAAGGATTAGTATGCTTAGGAGTAATATTATCATGAATGGTATGTTTTTCATAGTGGTGTTTTTCTCCTTTTCTCAGTAATTAACAATTGTTAATATTAAGGGTGTGGATGTATTTAATAATATCGGCTCCTTCGTTTCCTCCTCTTTTTTTATTGAATCGGTCGAAAGATAGTAAAGGATTGAATCGGCAGAAAATCAAACGACGCTGAAACCTGAAATCCAGCCGTGCTCATTTCTTCGATGATGATCTCCTTTGGGACGTTATGGCCGCATCGTCGATGGAAACTGAATTTGGAACCTTGTTGGGAAAATTCTATAATGGCGATTCTCCCCGCAGATGTTAAGAGCTGTTTTGCTTCCAAGAAATACTGAGAACGGTTCTGTAAATGATGGAACACATTACGAACAAAGACAAGGTCGATAGAGTGCGTTGGTAACGAAATAGCTTGTTCTGTCGCACGCACGGTCGTTATGTTTGCGATTCCTTGTTTGATTGCTTGTTTATCGATAAATTCTATGAAATCTTGGTTCGTATCAATCGCATAGATTCTTCCTTCGTCTCCTACCAGTTGAGAAAAAAGCAAGGTGAAGAATCCCCCACCTGATCCGATATCTGCGATGGTCTGCCCTGTTTGGATGTTCAGAGTTTTTAGGATTTCATCTGCTTTGCTTTGTCTGCGTGCAGCTTTTCTGTTAAACATCTTTGCTTTTGAATATTTCCCCATACGTCATCATCTTTTCAATTGTATAATTAACATAAAATCCCTTTCTCTATCAGTATGTATTAATAATGATTCTCATAAGGCTTGCTTTCGTGAGAGCTGAAAAGGTGGTAATCTTAAATTGTTTTTCATGCTGACAATTATACGAAAAAGACAATTTTCATTTTGTAATTTTATTAAGATATTTTTATATACATCGTTCCACAAAACAAGGACTAGGATAGATTTTGGAGGTAGGCAGAGATGTTGATTCAAAGGAAAAAAAGAGTAATTTGTATAGGTATGATGCTGGTGCTTACGGCATTTGTTGGGATGACAGCAAATGTCAGTTCAGCTGGTTTACCACCAGTTGCTGAAGCAGGTGGACCCTATGTTGGTGTCGAATGTGATTCGATGTTATTTGATGCATCGGGCTCATCTGACCCGGAGGGTGATTCATTGACGTATCGATGGTATATTGATGGCTCTTGGTACGATAGTGAAGGTCCTTATTATGATTGGACGTGGTTGGATGACTATACGGGTTCTATACTTCTCGAAGTCTCTGATGGATATTCAACTGCAACAGATACTGCCAATGTTATAGTATCAAACGTCCCACCCGTCATTAATTCCACAGAAGGACCCACAGAAGTTGAATTAGGAACTGAGGTACCTATCGCTGTGAATTTTTATGATGGACTATTCGATCCGCGGGGTTTCATAGCTTCATTAGACACGTATACCGCAACGTTTGACTGGAATGATGGAACCATCCCGACAGTGCTTTTTTTAGGGGTGGAAGAATTCTGGGCTAACGCTTCTCATATGTTTTTGGAGACAGGTGTATACTTTATCACAATTACTATTGTTGATGATAATGGAGGCGAAGTAAGTGTAATATGGGAGGTCGTTGTAAATGAAAAACGTGTCGAAGCTGGACCCGATGGTGTCATCGATGAAGGATCTGAGTTTATCGGTGCTGGTTTCCTTGCTGATGATAGCGGTACGTATATTGCAATGGTTGATTATAGGGATGGAACAGGAGCTCAACCACTTCCCCTGAACTCTGGAAATACATTTGATTTACAACACCTATATTATGATAACGGTGTCTATACTGTTCTAGTAACAATATTCAACGAAGGCGAAGAATGGGGATCAGACAGTGCATTAGTCACTGTCTTAAATGTTGCTCCGACAGCAGTATTGAGCAATAATGGTCCGAAGGACGAAGGTTCTATCGTCACGGTGTCGTTCAGTGGTCAGTACGATCCAGGGACTTTGGATACGTTTGTGTACTCTTTTGATTGGAATAATGATGGCATCTATGAGATCGTTGATCAAGTTGGTGCGTCTGCACAGTACACCTGGTTTGATAACGGATTGTACACTGTAAAAGCAAAAATCAAAAATGAGGAGGGTGGATACAATGAGTACACCACGGTTGTCACGGTCAACAATGTCCCACCCACGGCAACGCTAAACAACAATGGTCCTATCAATGAAGGTTCACCAGCCACTATCACAGTCTCAAACCAATATGATCCTGGCACATCTGATACATTCACGTACTCGTTTGACTGGAATAATGATGGCATCTATGATATTGTCGATCAAGTTAGTGCGTCTGCACAGTACACCTGGTTTGACAACGGATTATACACCGTAAAGGCAAAAATCAAAGACAAGGACGGTGGATACAATGAATACACCACAAATGTCATTGTCAATAACGTTCCTCCAACTATTGTTTCAATGACAGGCCCACCAACCGATCCAGTCCGTATTGGGAATGCAATATACCTCCTTGGAGTATTCACCGACCCAGGTGTTCTGGATAGCCATATCGCTCTCATTCAGTGGGGTGATGCACAAACAACAACCGTGAACCTCCCGGCTGGCGTCTATCAAGTCAATCGAAGCCACACGTACACGAATATCGGTGTATACACGATCACCCTAACAATCACTGACGACGATGGCGGCTTCGATACAAAGAGTATCCAGACATATGTCGTAATCTATGATCCAAACTGTGGGTTCGTCACTGGTGGTGGATGGGGCATTATACCAGCGGGGTCCTATCCTGCAAATCCAAGTCTTGGTGGAAGGGTGAACTTCGGGTTTGTCGCAAAATACAAAAAAGGATCTCTAACACCTGAGGGTAATACCGAGTTCCAGTTCCAGGTCGGAGACATGAACTTCCATTCACATATCTATGAGTGGCTGATTATTATTGGACCAAAGGCGGCATACCAGGGTAACGGCACCATCAATGGACAAGGCCATTATGGATTCAGGTTTACCGTCATTGACGGTAAGCTGAGCGGAGGCGGCGGTGTTGACAGATTCCGGATGAAAATCTGGGATAAGGATAATAACAACCAGATTATCTTTGACAACAACATGGGGACACCTGACAATCACGATCCTCTAACACCGCTTTCAGGTGGACAAATCACGATCCACAATAAATAGGAATAACTATAACCCCTCAAAAATCTCTTTTTTTCTTTTCCTTTTTTTTTTAAACTTTTTTGAATGATATTTTTCCGTTTTGTATTTCTGCTTGTTTTGTCATTCTCATAGAATATTTTTAAATACTTTCCGAGACAAAATAGAATATGGTAGGTGGAGGTATGTACGATGGCTTTTAAAAAGAAAAAAACCAGTTTTGTGATCGCACTGTTATTTCTCTTGACTGCCTTTGTTGGTATGCAAACATCTAGTGCTGCTTTAGAAGCAACCCTAGTTGCTATGGCAAGTGGTCCATATCTTGGTGAGGAATGTAGTTCGATTTTGTTAAATGCATCAGGATCCTATGGTGCGGAGGGCGATTCATTGACCTATCGTTGGAATATTGATGGGTCATGGGTGGAGAATGGGTACTATCCATATATGGAATGGACCTGGTATGATGACTTTTCCGGTGAAATCATCCTCGAAGTCTCTGATGGAACGAACACCGCTACGGATAATACGTTCGTAACGATATCGAACGTGCCACCGCAGATTTTTTCCATTGAAGGATTGACCGAGGTTGATGTGGACACAGAGTTATTTTTGTTGGTGAATTTTTTTGATGGATTGTCAGATTCACGATCCCCGACAGCGTCCCTAGATACATTTACCGCAGTATTTTCTTGGGATGATGGAACCTCAACTGAACTATCCTTGGGGGTAGGAGAATTTTCAGCCAGCGCGTCTCATACGTATGCAGAAAAAGGGATCTATCAAATCATAATTACTGTTGTTGATGACAATGGGGGCGAAGCAGTCGCTGAATGGGCGGTCACGGTCGGTGATATCTCACCAGTCGAAGCTGGGCCAAACGGTACCATCAACGAAGGATCGATGTTTCTTAGTCATGGTTTCCTTGCGGATATAGATTCTGTGACGTACACCGCGATTGTTGATTACTACGACGATACAGGGGCTTTCTCACTTCAACTAAACTCAGGGAATACCTTTAATTTAAACCATACATATCTCGATGATGGTGTCTATACTGTTCTTGTCACCGTTTACAATGATGGGATGGAATATGGATCAGACACCGCGATGGTAACGGTCAATAATGTTCCTCCGTCTGTTGAATCTCTGTCAGTGTCACCAATGAATCCATATCTGCCTGGCGCTCTATTTCAATTCACTGCTTTATTCTCTGATCCAGGAATTCTTGACACACATACGGTAAAGATTGAATGGGGGGATGGTACATCAACACAGAACACCGCTGAAGCAGGGATCACCAAAGTCAGCGGCTCGCATAGCTATGCGAAAGCAGGTGAATACAAAATAGTCGTGACTGTCACGGATGATGATGGCGGTACTGCTAATGCATCGATGTCTGTTGTTGTGAAAAGTCCTACGACCTCAACGGATGCCATCAGAGGAATCATTATTGGTCTAAAAATCCCAAAGGGTCTGAAGAATAATCTCTTATCGATCCTGGAGAACATTCCTCATCTTCTGAAACATCATAAGATTCATGCGGCGGTTCATCAACTCCAGGCGTTCATCCACTTTGTCGAGGCGCATAGCGGGAAAAACCTACCAAGAACTCAAGCGAAAGAACTGATTCAGACTACAAGAATGATCATTGATACACTGAGAACAACGTAACGAGAAAAACATCTCGTTTTTTCTTCTTTTTTTTCTGTACCTTAATTTTTTTCATACCAAACCTCTACAATACAGTCTCCTATGGATAACGCTAATAAGGCTCGCATGGATATAGGATTATGACGAAAACATCGTTAGGATTTGAGGAGAATTTTGAGGCTGTGCTCTGCTATCTTTTCTTTTGGGTCTCTGGACTGTTTTTTTATTTTGTCGAAGATAAAAACAAGTTTATCCGTTTCCATGCGATGCAATCTATCCTGGTGTTTCTTCCGTTGATGATCCTAGCCTGGATTTTTGGTGGGTTTTTCGGATTGTTTTCGTATGGGCCTGGGTTGTATTTCTTAGCCTGGGTCAGCTGGATATTCTGGGCACTGGTGTTTGTCATGTGGCTTATCCTCATGGTCAAGGCATATCAGATGGTGAAATATAAGCTTCCGATTGTTGGGGATATCGCTGAGAAAAACTCATAATCGTAGTAGTTCTGCTTTCAAATCATGACATACTTTTTCTGAATGTCATTACTGTGAATGGAGCTGAGTACGATTGTAAGGTTCCATCAAAGTGATACAAGAATAATTTCTCTTTTTTTCCTTTTTTTAGTTTTGTTGAAACCTTTTTATAGAGACAACCTTTATTCAATAATCACCCTGGCGAATGAAGATGAAAACAAAAACCCTTCATCAATCCGTTGTCTTTGAGACCGATCCTCATGAGGTCTATGAGGTGCTGATGGATTCGAAAAAACATGCAGCATTCACTGGTGCGAAAGCAACGATCGGTCGAGAGGTTGGGGATAGCTTCAGCGTATGGGATGAGTGGGCGACAGGGTCGAATGTCGAGTTGGTTCCTAACAAAAAGATTGTACAACGATGGCGAGGTGCTGACTGGCCTACTGGTCATTATTCCGTGGTGAGGTTCGAATTGAAAAAGGTTGACCGTGGGACTCGTTTGGATTTCACGCAGACCGGTATACCAGAGGCGTTGTATGAGGAGATCGCCCAGGGCTGGAAAGAGTGGTACTGGGGGAAGCTTCAGGCGTATTTTGCGAAGAGATAACAACGTAGGAAAGCATTGATTTTTTCATGATTTAAATAGACGAAGAAAAATTACGAAGGGATGGATCTGTCTATTTTCATGTGGTTATTCGACACTGAAGGTACTCTCTGGGATATCTTCGAATGAATAATTGCTGTAGATAGAGTTTATCGTTACTGAAATTCCTTGGTTATTCGTGATATACTGTTCTTGTAATGGGATGCCTTTTTCATTCCAGATCCATATTTTTACGGTCGTGGGGTTCCCGATATTATTGGGGGCGTATTGGATGACGGTCGTTGTTTTCCCGCTGATGTTTTCTGTTCCTACGATGGTGAGAGTCTGGTTGTTCAGCAGATTGTATACCATCTCTGTGGTGGATGGTTGGAAGATGATCGTCTGTGGATCAAGCTGGTAGGTTTGTGAGACGTTGTCATAGTGATATAATCCATCAGGACGTTTGATGATGAGCTGTGTGATGGTGATGTTCTCAGAGGTGCTATTCTCTTCTTCTTTCAGATAGGACATCTTTTGTCATATGTTCATGGTCATGGTTTGTCGTACTGTTTCGTTTTGGATAAATGCTGTATCGATCTCGTAATACACCGATTCAAGGACAGCTGCTTTTTCCAGGATTGTTTGCAGCGTTTCCTGTGTTGGTTGGTGTCTTGTTTTGTTCGGTACAGCCGCTGCTCATCAGCAGGAAACAGGTGATCGTTACTATGATTCCAGCTATTCGTATATGCGTGTCCATTTTTTCATTCCTTGAAGTACCGGCTGAAGAAGATCTGGTTCTTTAAAAAAAGATTTCCAAATTTCGATAGGTCCGGCTGTTGTTTTTATCATAAGAGTCGGTTGTGCCGTTCGGTTGTTTTCTCTCTTCGAAGGCTGTTTTTTTGCTGGTTGGAACCATAGATTTAAATATTATTTAATATAATATATAATATATACACATTAAAAATAACGGAAACCGGAAGAAAACCATGAGATGTGACCTATGGTCGACCAAGAAAGCATTTCAATAAAAAAGGCAATCGACGACCTCCTCCAGACACATATCTTCAAAGAACTCTCAAAGCAAAACGACCCTGAATTCACCAGACAACTCGCTCTCTGGCTTGTCAGATATATCTTGGTTCTTGCCTCAATGAAAAATTCCTTTAAAATCAGCTTCGAAGAAACCCTTTTAAATTTACACGGAGAAAAATATCGAAAAATCATCGAAATCACCGACAAAACATTTCAGAGTAAGCAAGCTGAAACAGAAAACGACAACTCCTATATCCAATAAAAAAAATAATCAAAAACAAAAAAGAGAGGTAAGAGAGAATCAATCTCCTACCATACCCGTGATATTCTTTATTATAACTTCCGGGTCTTCTGCCAGTATTCTTTTAACTCGTGAAGCGCTTGATCTAACGTGATCGTGTTCTTCGCAGTGGTGATATGGTTCGGCTCAATCGGGAAGGTCGTGTTATACGGCAGATGCCACGTCTCACAGATGTAGGGGTCAAGTAAGATACCGAGGTTGTTGATCGTTCCATTGTTTTCTACCCATGTGGTGAATGTCCCGACTCGGGAGTGGAACTTATCATACACAGGCATCTCAATTAACTCATCAATCGGGCATGTTGTTGTCCCACAAGGAACTGTTTTGTTCCAGTATCTGGTCAGATCATCCATCGTCTTGGTTAATGTGATCGTGTTCCCAACCGTACGGATATAGTCATTATAGACCGGTACTAATTTATTGGCACCTCTGAAATAGGTGTTCCGTGCGAAGTCGTTTAACTTTATCCCGAAAAAATGCCCAGGATAATCGTCGTTCCAGCTGTTCCATGTTTTATCGACCCAACCGACTGCGTTTCCGGTTGCGTCAAATACTTCTTTTCCAATTAACTCATTAGAGTTCCATATTTTCATGTATTTCCACCTCACTACCTAGTGTATTTTTAATATCTCCTAGTTTTTCTTGATATGTGTTTAATTAATTTAAAGTTTTCTNNAATTAATGAAACAGCCAACGCTACTTCACCTAGCGTTCATTCCAAAGACTCTATCTTTTGAGAAGACCTATAATACAACAAAAAGAAAATCCTTATACACGATTTGTCCTGGCTGGATATAAATGGAATTTATTTTCGTATGCAACCAGTCTTCTGGAGGGATACTGACTTTGATGAAATACAGTTTCGCTCTGAAAAGCTTGCTATGAACTTGGAACAAACAATCCCCTCGATCATCGGTTTGTCCACTATACGAAAAGAACAATCCTCTCACACTGATATTGGCTCCCACATACGGATGCAAGCCCTCGCCTGGGGTATAGACCGAGGCATGGATAAGCAGATATCCGGTCAACTCCACAGGCACCGGTTTTTCTTGCACATCATACTGTTGTGTTTTAACTCCAGACACGATGAGCGGTTGTTTCTCCGAAACCACACTAGACGATGAGACCGCTGGTAGCACCATCAGCACAGCTAAAACAAAAAAACAAAATAACATTATTTTTTTCTTCATAAGTATCACCCAATCTAGAGATTTATAATAGATACCTGTATAAAAACCTACCCCTGTGTAACGCAATATTTAAGTCCCATAAGCTGTTTCTAAGCCTTCATTTACCATAGAGGAGAGAAGAAGATATGTCAAAATTAGGTCAAGCAAAAGTATTAGGCGGAATAGGAGCGCTGTTATCGCTCTTAGTATTTGTCCCAACCATCGGTTTCATCATAGGCATCGTCGGGCTGGTGCTTGTGTTTATCGCAGTCAAATATATCGCAGAAGAAACAAAAGACCATGCTATATTCCATAACTACCTCATGAATTTCATCTTCGATATCATCGCAATTGGTGCGGTCCTCGGAATCATGATCGCAGCGTTTGGCGTCTCTGGTGGCATGTCATGGGCCAACACCATACAGCAACAAAACATCACTGATTTTGATTCATTTTGGGCATCATTTGGTACTATCTTCGTAGGATTAATTCTTGCTCTTGTCGTTGCATGGGTCCTGCTCCTTATAGGAGCGCTCTATCTGAGAAAAAGCTACAACAGCATCGCTGAGCACACCAAAGTAGATTTATTCAAGACCACGGGACTAGTCAATTTCATCGGCGCTGCAACCCTCATCATCATCATAGGTTTTTTTATCATCATTGTCGCAAGAATCCTTGAGATCGTCTCTTACTTCTCCCTACCGGAGAATCTCCCTGCTCCAACAGAGCCACCAAAAACACCAACACCCTAAAACAACAGAACTTCTCCCGTTTTCCCTTTTTTTCTTTTCTAACATACTAAAAATAATCCATAGAGAAATCATCAAATATATTTTAGGTTTATTTACGCATAAAAAAATCATTTCTTTGTGAGGCAGTCCTTACTCTGATTTGCTTCTCTGTTCGTTGTTTTTGTAAACATAATACGTTATACTATCATAATAAAAAAAAGAAAAAAAAGAAGGGAGGGCCTTTAGTACCCTGCAAGGTGTCGGAGGACTGGGAACAGGTTGGGGAACATCTCAAGTAGATGCTGGATGAATCCCTGCAGTGAGAATTGATATTCCGTTGGCATCACAACAGAAATTGTGCCCCAGTCGCTCTCTGCATCCATGGTGTCTTTCGCCTTGACTTTCACTGTGTAAGTCCCCTCGTCAGCCCAGGAGTGTGTCTGATGGATCTGGGTGCCAGAAAGATACGGTCCAAGCCACCCAGTTGTCGTGTTATCCCCCCAGTCAACATAGTAATAGATGTTCTGATCCTCAGCGTCCGTGGTGATCATATTGAACAGGTACGGGCTTCCTGGTTTTCCCTCTGACGGACCAGTCACATCAGGAACATCTGGCGGTGTATTATCCGTGATAGTTACCAGTAATGGTTCTGACCAGATGCTTCCCGCGCCCCACATGTCCCTTGCTTTCACTTTCACTTCATAGGTTCCCAGCACCGTCCAAATATGGCACGCGGTGACGGTCTGCCCTCCATTGAAGGGTCCAAGCCATCCGCTGTTGCTTCCGTCGCCCCAGTCGAACAGGTAGTAGATTTGATCATTCTCAGGGTCTGTTGTTTGGCTGCTATAGCAATATTCTACGTTCCAAATCCCAAGACTTTGACCGATAGGTTTTGCGGGTGGTGCTGGTGCTTCACTTGGGCGAGGTGTTCTGAGCTGCTGGGCAGGATCGCCAAATAACAGGCAGCATTGAATGATTTGCCTCCAGGTTCCGCCATCCCAGTCAATCATGGGTACCATTTGATCCTTTGAATGAGCATGTGATCTGCCCATCTGCCACTTGCTTAGATCACCGGAAAGGTTTTCGACATCAAGGAAGAATCTCCAGAATTCCTTGGCTTGGAACGCACTGCTCGAATTTGTGCAGTATAAGTTCCCCCAGCCGTTGCCTGTATTGTAGACACAACCAAAGGCAAGTTCCGTATCTGAATGGAAGAGCATTGTCTCAAGGACGCCATCATCACCATCGTTGAAGTCACCGCAGTGGCATCCATAATCGTGGATGAAGAACGGCTTTGTGTTATGATACTGGCTTTCCCATTGAGATACACCAACATCCAAAGACATCTGGTTATTCGCATGGGCGATACCGCTGATAATAGTGACCAAATCATTATTGATAGCATCTTTGAATCCAGCTGTACCCGATCCAGACCAGCCTGGGTTCGGCGACGGTGCTTCCGTACATTTCACGGAGAGGTTGAACTGGTTCCCGGGGTGTACCTCATTCCAGGTCTCAAAACCAAACTGGAAACCAACCCAACTGGGGAACAGATCAGGGGAGGGCCCCAGCCATTCGTCGGTTCCCTTGATGGCACTGTAGTCCATGAAATCATCACCCTGGCAATTCCAAGTCGTGTCACCGCCATAGAACGCTGCGTTGTCTAAGTAGTCCCACTCTGCGCTATCCGCATAATAGAAACTCTTTGTCAGCCAGTTTGACACATCCTGTGGTACATCACAGGTGATACGTCCCACAAACAACTCTGCGTAGAGATCAAAGCCACTGTCTCCTTCCTCGCCCCATTGACTATCATGATCGTTATTAAAATCATCGTCAAGATTGCTCCAATACAGATCAGCATCAACATTCGATTCACCACCGGACGACATCAGTCGAGCTGGTACGTAGTTCGAATCACCACCAATCAGGACATAGCTTGTCCCCCAGTCCTCATACGCATCCTTACAGAACTCTCGAACATGAGCCTGTTGGTCATTGAACGGGTTTGTGCCGTAATAATCAGAGCACGCGTCAATGTCTTGGACGGTGACGAGCGTGGATGTCAATGCATCCCCTGCGTGTTTCTCCATGAGGCTTTCCCAGTTGTATGGAGTGGAACTATTAGTGTCCCAATAGTCAAGACTATTCTGAGTTGTGGTGATAATCACATAATCATAATGCTCACTGGGGTCACAGAGTCCTCCAGGATATTCAAACGTCGGTATATCACTGGTCTCGTAGAGTTGCGCAATTTCTGGGTTTGAGACTAGCGTCTGAACATAGGTTTTGTCATTAGGGTTGTTGCGGAACAACTCATTGACGTATCCGGTGTTCTCAAGGGTAATGGTGACCGTCATGGTTGGATAAAAGGACAGTGTACCAGTACTTGGAGAATACTGCAATGGGCTTAATCCAAAGTCAAGGATCGCGTACCCATGGGAATATCCGATATGGTACTGGGTGTCTATCTTCGATGGATACGGAGTGTTCGATGAATAAATATCAAAGTTTTTCACAAATACTTGCGGTTCATTGCTCCCAAAAGGAACAGATTTTTGATAGGGAAGAACTGGCTGAGCGATAAGATCGACAGCTTGTGAAATAACAACCGGTGTACCAGACACTGTAATGTCCGATACTGTCATTTTTGGTGGTATTAAAAGCTGGATCATTTTCATCGGTAACTGTGGTGCTCCAACTTGTGCACCGCTCCCAATGCATCCTGGCATGTTCACAATGGTGTAATCAGAACTATCAGCGGTAATCGATTGATACGTTGGTTCTAAAAAACTCCAAGTGTACGTCAATTGAGTCGTGTTTGAAAGTGTCTGTTTGTTGATATCTTGTGGATCTATGAGCGCTGTTGTTACAGATGTTGTAAGCATCAAAGCACAGATTGCTACACCGACAACAAGTCTACCTATCTTAAAATTATGAGTTTTTATTTTCTTCATATAGTCCCCTATATAGTAAGCATGATACTCCTATCATTTAAATTTTTTGGTTATATAAATTATGATTTACCAGATAAAATAAGGTTGGTTAAAAATCAGCAAGAGAGACGAGATACTAACCTCTGGTCAAAGGATGTGGGACTCATTGAAAACGATGATTCTTTATTCTAATGAACGTAAAGAATGGACCGGTAAGAGAATCATTTTACCCCGATAACAAAGCATAGCAACAGCGTCGCATGAACAGTTTTATTGACAAATATTCCCTCATCACAGAGCACAGATGTAAAAATGGTCGTTTTCCCAAACCCCAACACCAATATTTTCTCTGTAATCTCTGCTCCTGGCAAAAGATTCAGAAGAATTTGAAATCTGAATGGATAAAGAATAAAACCGTTATCAATAGTGACATTCCAGGAAACACCTGTCGCAGGAGCATCACCGGTGTTTGCTATCGTAAACGTAACGCCAAAGCCGCCTTTTATTTCGACCGTAAGCTCTGGTGCAGTGATGGAAAGTCCAAAGGGATCTGACCAGTCACTCTCCGCACCATGCCAGTCTTTTACCCTGGCCTGAATCTTGTAAGCTCCTCTGGTAGACCATGTATGGTTTTGACTAACAATAAATCCTGAACTGAACGGTCCAATCCATCCACTTGTCGTATTATCCCCCCAATCGATGTAATACAAGATCTTATCATCGTTCTGGTCTGAAGAAGTGAAAACAAACTCATAGGATGCCGCTGGTTTCCCGCTTGCCGGACCGTCTATCACAGGAATCTCAGGCGGGACGTTCGGAACATCAATAAAAACCAAGGTATCATCGGTTGCGATCTGACCAAGACCATCGGTAACGATCAGAGTAACCATGTACTCCCCGATAGCAGTATAGGAATGAATTGGATTCTGCTGTGTTGATATCGTCCCATCACCAAGATCCCAGTACCATGAAAAACCAGGTTCACCACCATAGACAGAGCCGGTGAACTCCACAGACGAATTGACAAAACCATAGTACGGACCATTGGCATCAGCAAGATACTGGACATCACCAAAAGCATAGACTTTTCCATCCCCAACGCCAACAAACACCTTCCCTGCGGCAAGAGCTGGTGATGATTTCGTATGAAGCTGCGTATTCAGATTATAATTCCAGATCAACGCCCCAGTATACGCATTCAAACAGAACAAATAACTGGTATACCCGCAACACGGGTCTGTGACAAAATACACGTTCCCATCAGCAACACCAAGTGATGACTCGACGCTGCCATTGATCACATAACTCCAGAGGAATTCTCCGGTGTCCTTATCAAGGCAGAACATCCTGCCATCACTCGTACCAACAAAAAGAAAACCGTACGCGATCGAGGGAGAGGAATGCACCTCACTTTGAGTGTTGTAACTCCAGATGAGGCTGCCGTTCTCCGCGTCAAGACAATAGACGTTATAATCATTCGCGCCAAAGTAGATTTTTCCATTATCTCCCGTTGGGGATGAGTAGATACCTGACGTTGTCGTAAACGTCCAGAGGTGGTCCCCCGTGTTGCTATTCAGGCAGATGAAATCTCCATTCACAATACCAACATAGACTTTCTCATCAAAAATCGCGGGAGAAGAGACAAGCGCACTATTGGTCTCGTACTCCCAGACAAGACTTCCATCCTCAGTATTCAGACAATACAGCGAACCATCACTCGAACCAAAAAAAACCTGATCATCAACAACAGTCGGAGACGTTTCGACAATAAAACCTGTTTTAAAAGCCCAGAGGAATGAACCATCAATCGCATCCAGACAATACAGATAGGTGTCCTGTGAGCCGACATACACTTTCCCGTTTACCACCGCAGGAGATGACGTAATCTCACTGAATGTTGAATAGTTCCATAACAGATCTCCGCTGTCCATCGCAAAACAGTAGATACTACGGTCCCAGGAACCGACATAGACACGTCCATGGGCAACAGCAGGGGATGAAGAAATGATAAAACCAGTCTGATACGTCCAAAGCACTTGGGCATCATCTGGTGCGGTTGTCGTAGAAACACCACTGTGCGTCGCATCATGACGGAACATCGACCACCAATCATTCCCCTCAGGACTATTCGTTTGCCTGGGCTCAGTGAAGAGTCCCACAATCGAATCTGCCGTAGAAGAAAATGTTGTTACTATCATACACATGACAACAAAAAGCAATATTGCAAGATGTTTTCCCATCACTCTTTCGTTCATTTCATTACCTTTGGTGGACTTTTATCTATGCTACTTATTACAACCAATGGACCCCTATATAATTTTAACGATTGTTAATACATAACCCTTGGCGCTACGAGCCTTATCAATCATTCAATAGACATAATATCACAAAACGTATTCACATTCAGGACATCAGGAGAACACTTCTATGAAAGTATTGATCACCGGAATAACAGGTTTTCTCGGCACACATCTCGCTGAAGAACTTTTAAGAACAAATAAGTACGACCTTGTTGGAACATACAGGGATGCCGGAAAAGCCACAAGGTTTGAAAAACAAGGAATCGAGATGAGAAAAGCAGACCTGCTCAAACCGGATTCTCTTAAAAATATTACAAAGGATATGGATGTGGTTGTTCATCTCGCAGGATTAATGCGGTTCCATGATCCCTTTGACCTTTTATACAACCATAATGTGAAGGCGACACAGAACATAGCAGAAGATGCCTTACAGCATGGCGTACAACATTTCATTTATGGTAGCTCGACAGAGGCCATCGGTCCCGTAACCAATGTTCCAGGAGACGAAACAAGCCCATATCATCCTACCTATGACTATGGAAAAACCAAGCAGCTAGCGGAACTCTACCTGAAAGAAAAACAACAAACGAATGGTCTTCCGTTAACCATTCTCAGACCAACTGGGATCTATGGGCCAGGCGATCTCTATGTCACCTTATCGACCGTTCGAGCAGTGGCAAACAAGAAATTACGATTCCTGCCTGGAAAAGGAGACACCTACATTCACTTCACCTATGTCGATGACATTACCCAAGGCATCCAAAAAACAATCGAAAAACCAAAGCAATCCATCGGGGAAACATTCATCCTTGCAAGCGATGCGTATATCACGTATAAGGAAATGTTCACCATTGTAGCACACTTGTTAGACGTGCCCCCACCTACCTATTCTATCCCGATGAGTCTTGCAAAAGCATATCTCTCCGTTGTCCAACGGAAGAATAAAAGAAAAGGAATCGATGACTTTGTCATGCATACATCGCTCATCGATACCATGCGAACGAATAGGGCGTATAGTAACGAAAAAGCAAAAAAGTTGCTTGGTTTTTCACCGCAATATAGTTATCAAGAAGGTATGAAAAAAACTATTGATTGGTACAAAGAAAAAAATCTCCTCTAAATGAAAACTATCCGGTTTTCATTAAAAAGACGTATCCGCAACACGAAACGCTGACTTCATCTTCCTAACTCATACGTCACCCAGATATCTGTTGCTTTACACACAGCAAATATCCTTTGAGGTGTGTTCTGAAAGACCCAGGATTTTTCTCCCCTGAAAAAAAGACCTTTGGCTCCTTGCAACTGTATGATGATGTTTTCTTGACTGAAATAAAAACCGATTTTCGAAGGAAGGATGAACGCATTTATTTTTTCATTCTCTCCACCGTTTGCTTGGATGATCACTTCTCTGTTGAGGATAAACTTGAAACCGAATAACCAGAGCGCTGGTGATGCCACGGTGTCACACTTTCCCATGATGATGACAAAACTATCGGTGAAATGATCTGTCGTTGCCTGGACGATTGGTTGAGAACTAAGGAGAGACAAACAAAAAATTGCGA
This sequence comes from Methanobacteriota archaeon, assembly GCA_017885605.1. Taxonomy (GTDB): domain Archaea; phylum Thermoplasmatota; class E2; order DHVEG-1; family DHVEG-1; genus SM1-50. The sequence continues at coordinate 21,060 of JAFNFT010000101.1, forward strand.
TGGTTACCCCAACGAATCGATATGTTGTTTTCATTTTTCCTCACACCCCATTTAGTGTCTTTTTCATAGTTTCTCAAACTCCTCCTCAAATATCATAGGGTTCTTGTGCCGGGTGTTTATCAAATACTGTCCACCTGAGTTCCCACTGTGTAAGTGAAAAGTGGGGGAACGAAATGCCAATTGGTATGCGAGGGAATGGCATGAACCATAGTGAACCAGTGATTGGGACCGGTAATTTCTTTGGCTCACCCCAGTAATTGCTATCCCAAGAGTTCAGTAGAAATCGAGGATACCGTAAGACACAGACGACCATGAAATAGGCGTTTTGAGTATTCCCCATGAAGTTGTTTCGTGTTATCTCAGTTTTCGATGCATCGATTATCTGGATGCCTATCTCATAGTTGTCAAGGATATTGTTGTTAGTTATTTTGGTGTTAACCGGCCCGCTGTTCAGTTCGATTCCCCATCGATTTGCCCTCACCGTGTTCTGCGAGATGATATTATTCTCTGGAACTGGATTTCGATGATTCTTTATCCTATATTGGTTCCATAGACCATCGATTTCAATGCCACGATAGGAACACTGAGATACGATATTATTTGTAATAGTGGTATTCGAGGAAATAAAAAGAAGTATTCCTTCACTCTTACAATCCTCAATGGTATTTCCAGAAATATTCCCATGATTCAAACGAATTCCTAAAATGCCGCGCCCAGTTTTTTTAATAATATTATTATAAACAGAGACATTTTGAAGAACAACGATATTCCAATAATCGGGATATGTATAGCCTTTAGCCACCTGGATTCCATCGGGTAGACCCGTGTTCGGTTGAATTGTAAAACCACTGATACTCACGTCACCTGCTGAGATGTTCACGATAACCCAATCAGGACTTTCGTCACCCAAAATAACCGTCGTCTCCTTATTTTCCCCTATCAGACTTATGGATTTTTCTATATTTATGTTCTCGTAATATGGTGAAGAATCATCGTAAACAAAAACAGTATCACTATTTGTAGCATCATTAATGGCATCCTGAATCTTGGTATAGTTATTGGGGCCTAAGCCACCGACGTACAAGGTGTTCCCTCTTGTCAGTGATGCTTTTTCCGATATTGTTGTTCCCGATACAGGTACGATGGTGCATACTATCATCAGCATACAAAAAAGAATACACATTATTGGTTTCTTCATCATCAATTCCTCCTTATGTAATGCTAATGCATACCATATATAAATATTTTACGTGAAAGTATGTTAAAAAACAGCCGTTAACTCGAACCGTAGATACTAAAAGAAAATCCTAAAAAGTACGTTTTGTCGCTAGCGGGGGATAGCATGAGCCCAGTAAACCCCCAAAACACACCACTCTCATTGAGCGTCTCATGGACCAGACCTTTCAGACCAAGAGAACGAAACTCAATATCATAGCCCTCAAAGATCACAAAGTTGAACCATCGCAACGGATTTGACATCCAAAGAAAAAGTCCTAGCTCAGCCAACTTGGTCGCCAACTCTGTTTGTCCAAAGATGGATACGATCAGAGCGGGAAATAGCCCAAGCACGAGCAACAAACCAAGCGGAACGATGACCGGATCTGGATAATACCCCGGGATCTTCGTCGCAGCCGCGAACAAAGCACAAAAAGAATTCTTCAAATTCGGATTTGCAGTTTCACAGTGTTTTTTGTTCCATCTCTTGATAAAAGTATTTTCAACATGAGAGAACGTCTTAGACTGCTGATGATATCCACTCACCAACATCTGTGCTTGGTGAACGCTCATCCCCTTCGGCAACAACCCATGTTTGTTGATTTCAACGACCGCCTCATGAAAGAGGATGACAGCGTCCTCCTGAGACGTGGTCGCATTCAACCGTTCCATCAAACCATCAAGATACTCTGTTAACTTCTCGTATTGCGGTCTCGCAAGAGACACAGTAGACGGGCGATATCCATTGATACCGCATGCTTGTATCGTGACTTCAACACGGTCCTTGCCAGTGGATGCTTCAACGATTGTGCTCGTCAGACACGGCAGTAGTATCACTCCAATACACAAAAGAATAGCTGTAACAGCTCCCCCTTTCCTCAGCAGGCGGTTTCCACTCAACCTTTTCCTTCCCCTGTAAAACGAATAGATACAGCATATTTATTACTTTTCAATAAAAAAAATAACCGAGACTCTCGCCACAGGAACCTTCATTGGACAGCTCGCCAGTTTATACCTAAATTTTTTTCCAACAGAAATCTATTTAAAAGAATAAAAGAATTTCAAGACGCGCAAAGGACGAAAAAACGAAGGTTTCAAAACTATCTTTGAAATATTTTGTTTTTACTCTTTTGTAAAAAAACTCCGAAATATTTAAGGAGGAACAACTCTCATGAAAGGAACAATAAAATGGTATAATACAAGAAAAGGCTTTGGATTTATCGTTGGCGAAGATGGAAAAGATATATTCCTTCACAGATCATCCGTACCAGCTGAAATGAGTCTCAACGAAGGCGATAAAGTCGAATATGAAGTAGAAGACAGCGACAGAGGGCCAAAAGCAGTCAACATCAAAAAAGGATAAAAAAATAGCATCTCCCCTTTTTCACACAAATTTTCTACTTATCTTTTTCAAATAACACCAAAAAATCCTTCCTAAAATACAAGAAAGAACGAATGTACTCTTTCTCTGTTTATTTTTTTCATTACATCTTTCTTTTTTAGCAACTCGACGAAAGTCCTTATCCTTCATACAATGTTACGTTTCGCTACAGACCGTCTCCAATCGAAGGAAAAATAAACAACGTACACGATTCCTCCCCCATGAAAGCATTCATCACTGGCGGAGCTGGATTCATCGGAAGCCACCTCGTCGACACCCTTCTCAAAAACGGCTCTTCGGTCACGGTGTACGACAACCTCAGCTCAGGAAACAAATCCTTCATCCACCATCACCTCAAACAAAAACAATTCACTTTCCTCCAAGCAGATTTACTCAACCTCAACAAAGTAACAAAAGAACTCCAAGGCCATGACGTGGTCTTTCACCTTGCTGCGAACCCACACGTGCGACTCGGGGAAACACAGACAGACCTTGACCTCAACCAAGGCGTCATTGCGACCTACAACGTCCTTGAAGCGATGCGACAGAACAACATCAAAAAAATCATCTTCTCCTCAAGCTCTGTCGTCTACGGGGAAACAACGGAACCTTCTCTTCCCGAGACCTACGGGCCGACCCTTCCCATCTCCCTCTACGGAGCGGGGAAACTCGGGGCAGAAGGGCTCATCAGCGCATTCTGCGGCACGTTTGACTTCCAAACCTGGATGTACCGATTCGCCAATGTCGTCGGCGCACGAGGCACCCATGGAGTCATCGTCGACTTCATCGAAAAACTCAGAAAAAACCCTCATGAGCTGGAGATCCTCGGTGACGGCAGACAATGTAAACCCTATCTCTACGTCAGCGACTGCGTAGACGGTATTCTCTACGGATTTAACAATTCCCATGAGAAGATGAACCTCTTCAACCTCAGCTGCGACACCACCACCACGGTCACCCGCATTGCAGAAATGGTCACAGAAGAAATGGGACTCAACAATGTTTTATTCAAATACACGGGAGGAATACGAGGTTGGAAAGGGGACGTCCCCCGGTTCCAACTTGACGCAGAAAAGATAAACACACTCGGATGGAAAGCAACCCTCACCTCAGATGAGGCGGTCAGAAAAGCGATCAAAGACGTGCTGCACGCCAACCTTTAAAAGAACAAGAAAGTTTTCCATACACGACTATGCGACTCTCCATCATTGGGACTGGATACGTCGGGCTTGTCACCGGCGCCTGTTTTGCAAAACTAGGACATACCGTCATCTGTGTTGACATCGACCCTGAGAAAGTACAAAAGATCAACAACAGCATTCCACCTATTTACGAACAAGGATTAGACAACCTTCTATCAACATACAAAGAGAACCTAACGGCGACAACAGACTACCAAACCGCCCTCAAAACTACCGATGTGACATTCCTCTGTGTCGGAACACCAGCCATGAAAAACGGCTCCATCGATATTTCCTATCTCAAAGAAGCAACAAAACAGATAGCAACGACCCTGAAGAACAAACAATCATGGCATCTCGTCGTCGTTAAAAGCACGGTACTGCCGGGAACCACACAACAGATTGTCTTACCTCTCCTAGAAAAGCACTCGGGAAAAAAAGTAGGCACCGACATTGGACTAGCCATGAACCCTGAGTTCCTTAAAGAAGGAGTCGCAATACAAGACTTCCTTCAACCAGACCGCATCGTCATCGGCTTCTACGACGAAAAAAGTAGAACCACCCTGCGAGAACTCTACAAAAACTTCGCCTGCTCCATCGTAGAGACATCACTCTCAGCAGCAGAGATGATCAAATATGCAAGCAACGCATTCCTTGCCACAAAAATAAGCTTCATCAACGAAATCGGGAACCTCTGCAAAAAACTCGGGATCGACACCTACGAGGTCGCCACAGGAATGGGACTTGATAGCAGAATCGGCAGACCATTCCTTGACTCAGGCATCGGCTGGGGAGGATCCTGTTTCCCCAAAGACGTTGACGCCCTCATCACTTGGGCAAAAGAAATCAAAGAACCAACCAGGATCATTGAAAGCACCAAACAAATCAACGCCGACCAACCACTCCGACTCATCAAAATCCTTCAAAAACATTTCCCAAAACTCAAAGGAAAAACTATTGGCATCCTCGGTCTTGCCTTCAAACCAGACACAGATGATATCAGAGACAGTCGGGCGATACCCATCGTCAAAGAACTCCTCAGAAACGGAGCACAAATCAAAGCATACGACCCCCAGGCGATGGACAATTTTAAAACACTCTTTCCAACAATAGAATATTGCGAGTCAGCCACAGACGTTCTATCCTCCGATGCGATTCTCATCACCACCAAATGGAAAGAATTCACCACCCTCAACTTCCAGGGAAAAATCGTCATCGATGGACGAAGACTCGACCAGGCAAAAAACGCGAAAATCTACGAAGGAGTATGTTGGTAGTATGACCATAAAAAAAGCAGTCATTCCCGCAGCAGGATTCGGAACAAGGTTTCTTCCGGTCACCAAATCCATGCCAAAAGAAATGCTCCCGATTATTGATACACCAGCGATTCACTACGTCGTCAAAGAAGCAGTCGAAACAGGCATTGACGACATCATCATCATCACAGGACGAGGGAAACGAGCGGTCGAAGATTATTTTGATGAATCACCGGAAATGGAAATGCATCTCGCAAAACACAAAAAAGACGATCTCCTCCAGACAATCCGGGAGATCTCCTCTATGGCCAACGTGCATTACATTCGACAGAAAGAGCCAAAAGGATTACCTGACGCTATCCTAGCAGCAGAAAAACACATCGGTGATGAACCCTTTGCCGTTCTCTTAGGCGATGACATCATCATCTCCGAGACACCCTGCACCAAGCAGCTTCTTGACGTCTACGAAACGTACCACTCTTCTGTTCTTGCGATCCAAGACGTTCCACGAGAAAAAATCAACAGATATGGAGCGGTGAAAGCAACAAGAATCGCTTCTTCTCAGATAGAGCTGTATCAGGTTGACCATATCGTCGAAAAACCAAGAATCGAAGAAGCACCCTCAACGTTGGCTGCGATCGGTAGATACGTTTTTACTCCAGAAATCTTCGATGCGATGAAACACACCAAACCCGGCGTTAATAACGAGCTACAAATCGCTGACTCCATTAACATCCTCTGTGAATCCCAAAAAGTGTACGCCTGTGCGTTCAAAGGAAAGCGTTATGATATCGGGGATAAACTCGGCTATGTTCAGGCAATCATCGATTTCGCCCTGAAAAATGATGAACTCAAACCCGGGGTGTTAGCGTATCTCAAACATCTCACCGCATAGGAAATTTCTGAAGAGACATGGGTTATCGATGAATGAATTTTTTAATCTGATCAACGACGTACTGACGCTGTTTCGTTGTCAACTCAGGATACATAGGAATTGAGACGATCTCCGAGGCAAGCTGCTCAGAGACTGGGAACTGACCTTTTCGAAACCCAAACGAAGCATATGCAGGCTGCAGATGCAACGGGATCGGATAATGGATCCCACATTCGATGCCCTGCTGTTTCAGAGACGCCATCAACGCATCACGCTGCTGCACCCGGATCACGTACATGTAATACACATGCTTCGCGCCCTTTGCCTCTAGGATTCTACCGACATTCGAAGGCAGATTCTTATCATAAAAACGTGCGTGCTCTCGACGCAACTCCGTCCAGTTCGAAAGATGGGATAGTTTGACATCTAAAATCGCTGCCTGCAGCGCATCCAACCGATAATTATATCCTTCGATCCGATGCTCATATTTTGTCGTCCGCCCATGATTCGCCAGTAACCGTAGCTTCTCCGCAAGCTCATCATAGTTCGTGATCACCGCCCCGCCATCACCATAGCACCCGAGGTTCTTCGCAGGAAAGAAACTGAAACACGCGATATCCCCATAAAACCCGGGTTGATGACCGTTCCACTCTGCAGCATGCGCCTGTGCGGCATCCTCAATGACGAACAAATCGTGTTTCACCGCGATCTCTCGGATCCGTTGCATATCAGGCATCTGCCCATATAAATCCACCACGATGAGTGCTTTTGTCTTCTGAGTAATCGCCTTCTCTAACGCATCGATATCGAGCAGTGCCGTCTGTGGTGACACATCAACGAATTTGATCTTGCCACCGACATAGGAGATGCATTCTGTCGTCGCAATAAACGTGTTAGGGACGGTGAGGACCTCATCGCCTTTTTTGATCCCCGCAGCCAGTAACGCAAGATGGATCGCCGCGGTCCCATTCGCACACCCAATCCCATGTTTCACCTGGCAGAACCTGGCGAAATTCTCCTCGAATTTTTTCACATACGGCCCCATGATAAACGAGCTGCTCTCCAATACACCCTTAATAGCACTGTCAATCTCTTTTCTGATAGAATGATAATTCGCCTTCAGATCCACGAGTGGAATATTCATCAATGACAACTCCTACAGAGACCGTAGCCTCCGCGCAGGATTCCCAACGTACACCCCTGATTCCTTGATATCTTTTGTCACAACCGAGCCAGCGCCAATTACTACGTTATCCGTGATTGTGACCGGTAGAATCGTTGCATTCGTCCCAATCGACACATAACTACCGACCTTTGTCGGCCTCCACAAGGACCGATCACCACCAGCTGGTTTCCCTAAGGAAAATAAATCGTTGACAAACTTCACCCCATGAGAAATAAAACAGAAATCACCGATCGCCACCAGCTCACAGATAAACGCATGCGACTGCACCCGGCAGTTCTTCCCTATCTTGACGTTCCGCTGGATTTCTACAAACGGACCTATGAAACAATCATCACCGATCTCGCATTCGTAGAGGTTCACTGGCTCAACAACTGTGACGTTTTCCCCGAACGTCACATCCTTTATCTGCACTTTTTTAATCGTTGGTCTATTCTTCATACGCGCACCTTCAGAAATATTATCCTTTCATGGCAGCCTTATAGATTTTCTCTATGATCTGAACGGTTTTCAACCCATCTAGCAGATCGGTCGTGATACTTCCCCCATGGACCAACACATCAATCACATTCTCATAGACCTTCTCATGATTTGACATCGATCCTGTATTCTTCCCATACACATTCGGGGGATTCCCTGGTTCAAGGCCGGTGATCTCATAGCCAGCAATCGACTGATACTCCAAAAGGTTCAGATACTGACCACCAATTTTTACGGTCCCTTTCTCCCCAAATAAGGTAATGGAACCTTCCATGTTTTTCCCATAGGAATTTATCGTAAAATGAATCGTTCCCAAGGCACCATTCGTAAACCGTAGCACCACGACGCCAGTATCCTCGAATTCGATAACACCCTGATGGAGATAATTTTCGGTAAACGCTTGAACCTCCTCAATATCACCAACAAACCAATACAAGAGATCAATGAAATGACTGTACTGCGTGAAGAGCGTCCCGCCATCCATGGCTAGCTTCCCACGCCAATCAGAACCAAGATAGTACTCACGGTTCCGATTCCAGAAACAATTTAGCTGCACACTGAGAATCTTTCCTAATTTTCCTTCATCGACAATTTTTTTTACTGCCTTGACTGGGGGATTGAACCGATTCTGTTTCACGATGAACAACCGCCGGTTCGTCTCCTCGGCGGTATGAATCATCCGTTCACAATCACGCACTGTCGTCGCCATCGGTTTTTCGCACAGCACGTTATAGCCGGCTTTCAACGCTTTGATACTATGCTCTGCATGCAGACCATTCGGAGTACAAATCGCAACGAGATCAAGAGATTTTTCTCCAACAAGTAACTCATCAAGAGAAAAATAAGATTTACAGTGATATTGTTCAGCGATACTCTTCGCCCGGTCTTGTTTTATATCACATACTGCCACTAAGGTACCCAGGTGACTCGCATGTTTCGCATGCTGAGAACCAATATGACCAACACCAACGACCGCGATGTGTAACTTGCTCATGTCCGTCTCTCTTTTCCCACGAGAAAAAACGTGGGATCACTACCGATATTTCCTCTCCCCTATTTAAGAATAACAGACATGTTTTTTTTACAATTTTCTATACGCAATTCCTCGAAGAAAACCAGCACCATACCCCACATGGATCAACAAATAAAACAACACACTGCTCACCACGACGCTGGGTTTTCGTGTAATCTGCAGGGTACTGACCATCGACATTAACACATACGCTACGATCAGACAGGGAATCACCCACAAAGGCAACAGACGCAGAATTGTCAGTAGCACAACCAGAACACCACCAAGGATAAACCCTGGCCCAAGCAAATGGAAAAATTTCAAGGTATCATGGTGCTTCTTTACCATCTTCGCCCTCGCGATCCCATATCGGTACATCTGATGCCACAACGATCGAATAGAATCCCGCTTAAAATGATAGACCTTCGTCTTCGGTATGTACAAGATTTTATATCCTGCCTTCCGAAGCCTGATATCAAGCTCGTAATCCTGGCCACACCAAAAAACAGGGTCGAAACCACCGACCTTTTCAACAGCTTCTTTTCGATAACAGGAGAACGACAGATGATCGGTATATCGTTCCTCTGGGAAAACTGCGTTCTGAGAAAAAAAATTCCGTCCACCCATAAAACTCAAAAACGCAGCACCAGAGACTTCCCCAACAAAATTCTGCTTCCCCGGTGAAAGATTCGAACAGCCAACCGCCGCCACATCAGCAGGTAGGCTCTGCAATCTCAAAGCAAGTTCTGTAAGAAGGTTCTTTTCAGCAATCACATGACCAGAATAATTCATCACCATCTCACCAGTCGCATGTTGGATACAAATGTTCCGACCGATGGAGGTGTTTCCCGTCGGATTATCTAATAGGATTATATTTTTGTTTTTACTTGTGTATTCTTCAAGGATAGCATTTGTATTGTCTCTTGACGGTCCTTTTGCTATTATTATCTCTGTTTTTTCTTTTGGATACTCCAAAGAAAACAGGGAATCCAAACAGTTTTTTATGGTTTTTTCTTCATTGAGAACAGGCATGATGAAGGAGACTGTAGGGTTGTTATTTTTTTCAGACATAAAGTGAAATCAGTATAGATATGTGTTTATTTAACGTTAATCGAATGAAGAAAAGATAACAATCGGGATTTAATTTATGTGTAAGGTTTTTATAAGTTATCCATATACCGCCACATTATAAAAGATGGAGAAGATTGTATCTTTGCACATCGACTGGGAAAACCATGAAAATTCTGATGATCCTTTCGAATCCTTTCATTGTTGACCCACGCGTCTATAAGGAGGCACTGTCACTTTCAGATGCGGGTCATGAGGTGACTGTTGTTTTTTGGGATAGACATGCTGAGTACCCAATAGATGATACCGTGGAAAAAGTGCATGTGATTGGAATCCGAAATAAAGGATTTATGAAGGTTTTGCCTCATGATTTATTCCGCAACCCTTTATGGTGGCGAAAAGCGTACAAAAAGGCATTGGAATTATATAACAACGGATACAGATTTGATGTTGTGCATTGTCATGATTTAGACACGCTTCAGAGTGGAGTATGGTTAAAAAAACGCTTGAACGTTAAACTTGTGTATGATGCCCATGAAATCTTTGGGTACATGATAGAAAAAACAATGCCGACATCCATAGCAAAAATTTCATTTTTGATTGAAAAACGGTTGATAAAAAAAGTTGATCACATCATTACAGTGAATGATCCATTAAAATCATTTTTTTCTAAAATCACCCATCATCCTATCGATATAGTAATGAATTGTGGAGAGCTCATTACCACCACCTATACTCCTCCTAAAAATTCATTGTTCACCGTTTCGTATTTCGGGATCTTAGATTCGTCAAGAATGTTTCCAAAAATAGTAGAATATCTCGGGATAATTGAGAACATTCAATTTCTTATTGCCGGAAAAAAAGCACGATTATACAAAGAGGTTGAAAAAGTATCAAAAAAATATAGCAATATTACTTTTTTAGGATCAATTCCCTACAGCCAAGTCATTGAGAAAACGTTAGATTGCAATGTCATTCTTTGCATGCTTGATCCAGAGGAAAAAAACAATCAGGTGGGGCTACCAAATAAAATTTTTGAGGCGATGTTAACGGGAAGGCCAGTCCTTGTTACTAAAGGGCTTTACTACAGTAAACTGGTTGAAACGGAGAGATGTGGTGTTTCCGTGGAGTACGATTTCGAAGAAGTAAAGAAATCAATCATCATGTTACGAGATGATCCAAAACGATGTGAAGAGTTAGGAAAAAATGGATTACAGGCAGCAATTCGAGAATATAACTGGGAAAAGCAAAAGAAAACACTCCTATCCGTCTATGAGAGGTTGAATGCATGAAAATCGTTTCTATTGTCGGGGCTCGACCACAATTCATTAAATGTGCTCCGGTATCAAAAGAGTTACGAAAAAATAATCATGAGATCTTGATTCATACCGGTCAACATTATGACTATGAACTCTCAAAAGTGTTTTTTGATCAACTTGGCATCCCTACACCTGATTACAATCTCGAGGTTGGTTCCGCGTCACACGGGAAACAAACCGGTACGATGCTTGTTGAAATTGAAAAGGTTTTACTCGATGAAAAACCTGATGTGGTTCTTGTGTACGGTGATACCAATTCAACACTTGCTGGTGCCCTTGCATCAGTCAAACTTCACATTCCTATCGGACATGTTGAGGCAGGATTGCGAAGTTTTGATAGAAATATGCCAGAGGAGATCAACAGAGTGCTCACCGACCATGCATCGGATCTGTTATTTGTTCCTACACAAACAGCGGTGACTAATTTGAAAAAAGAGGGGATCTCTCAAGGTGTTTTTTTGGTCGGGGATGTCATGTACGATGTCCTAAAGCAGAGTACGGGGATAGCAAGCAAATCTCAGATCCTTGAAATACTTGGGGTACAACCAAAAGAGTATTTTCTAACAACGATTCACCGGCCATCAAATACGGATAACATACAGAATCTCTCCCAAATTTTAGAGATTCTTTCTTCTGCAGCTAAAAAAGTTATCTTTCCCGTACATCCTCGCACTATGCATTTCATTAAGAAACATGGCCTGGAACGAAGCATTGGGGCGAATGTGCATATGATGAAGTCAGTGAGTTATTTTGATTTTCTCTGGCTTGAACAAAACGCAGAAAAAATTTTGACTGACTCTGGTGGCATACAAAAAGAATCCTACATATTGAAAGTTCCCTGTATCACGTTAAGAGAAAACACGGAATGGGTTGAAACGATAGCGGACGGATGGAACGTTCTTGTAGGAACCAATAAAGAAAAAATAATAGATGCAATACAACACTTCAATCCAACAGGTGAACAAAGAGACCTTTTTGGTACGGGTGATGCGAGTACAAAAATAGTTAAAATAATAGAAGATTACGGGTCAGATAGCATCAATCATACTTAGTGATGTATGTAAGAATAACCATATATTGGGGGAATTTCGATATGATCAAAATAGGCGTAATTGGGACCGGTTCAATGGGGAAGAATCATGCACGGGTTTGCTCTGAGTTACATGATGTTGAACTCGTAGGTATTTGTGATGTTGATAAAAGCACAGCAAAGATTGTTGCTGAGAGATTTCATACACAAGCATTTACATCCTACCAAGATCTTATATCAAAAGTCGATGCTGTCATCATTGCAACGCCGACATCAACTCATTTTGATATCTCGACTAAAGCACTTTCTTCCGGGAAACATGTGCTCGTGGAAAAACCAATCTGTGACACGATTAAAAATGCTCAAGAAATGGTCAAAAAAGCTGAAGATGAACACCTGGTGTTAGCCACAGGTCATATCGAACGGCATAACCCTGCTGTCGCATTTGTGAAAGAAGGGATTCAGAAGAACAGATTTGGTGATGTCATTAGTTTGAGTTCTCAACGGGTGAGCAATCTACCCGGGCGCATTAGAGATGTAGGCGTGATTCTTGATTTTGGTGTACATGATATTGATGTGATGCGGTTTTTATGTGGTGAGGTTCTTTCTGTCTATGCCAAAGCTGGGGTTTATACTAAAAAAATACAGTATGAGGATCATGCAACGATTCTTTTGAATTTTGAAAATGACGTCTGCGGTGTAGTTGAAGTAAACTGGCTTACTCCTATTAAGATTCGGAAGATTTTTTTGACATGTTCAGAGCAGTTTGTTGAAATGGATTATATAGATCAATCCGTTACCGTGTCTTCATCTCGTTTCAAGGCTGTTGATGAAATGGATTTATATCATGTTCCAATGCAGTTTACAAGCAGTCACATTGGTTTAGAACGAAAAGAGCCTTTAAAAAATGAGATACAGGATTTTATTCAAGCAATAAATGCTCATAAGAAACCATTGGCATCAGGGTATGATGGTCTTATGGCACTTCGTATCGCACAGGGTGCTCTTCAATCCTATAAAACTGGGGACGTGGTTAGATTATGATTCATAAGACCGCAATTGTAGAAGAAGGCGCGCAACTTGGTGAAGGAACTCGGATCTGGCATTTTGCTCATGTTCGAAATGGAGCCAAAATCGGGAAAAATGGGAACATTGGAAAAGATGTCTATATCGATACGAACGTGGTCATTGGGGATAACTGTAAAATCCAAAATTTCGCATCTTTATATCATGGTTTAACAGTTGGTAATGATGTGTTCATCGGCCCTCATGTTTGTTTCACCAATGACCTCTATCCCCGTGCTATTATCTGGAGTGATGAACGTTTAGCGAAAACAAAAGTAAAAGATGGGGCATCGATTGGGGCGAACTCAACTATTGTCGCTGGTATTACCATTGGAGTTTCTGCGATGGTTGGTGCCGGTTCTGTGGTGACAAAAGACGTTCCCGATCACGCTCTTGTTTTTGGAAACCCTGCTCGGATACACGGTTTCGTCTGCGACTGTGGCATGAAACTTGAAAAGAAGGGTACGAAAAAGAACGTGGTGGTATTCCGCTGTACACAATGCGGAAAAGAAGTAAGTATTGAAGATTCAATCTATAAGGAGTGTGAAGAATGATACCTATAGCGAAACCATTGATTGGGGAAGAAGAAAAAACCGCGGTCATGCGCGTTCTCGATTCCGGCATGCTTGCAAGCGGCCCAAGAACTGAGGAATTTGAGAAAAATTTTGCTGAATATGTTGGAACGAAATATGCGATGGCAACCACCTCAGGCACCACCGCATTACATCTCGGTTTACTCGCCTTAGGTGTAGCCCGAGGAGATGAAGTCATTCTTCCTGCTTTCTCTTTTATCGCGACAGCAAATGTTGTGTTATTTTGCGATGCAGTTCCTGTTTTTTGTGATGTCGACCCGAAGACATTCAACATCGATCCAGAAAAAATAGAGAAACTGATCACGAAGAAGACGAAAGCGATTATGCCTGTTCATCTCTATGGGCAAGCTGCTGATATGAAACCAATTCAAGAAATCGCAGATAGTCATGATATCCATGTAATTGGTGACGCATGCCAAGCACATGGCGCAGCCTATGATGGAAAAATGGTCGGTTCATTTGGTGACGTTGAATGCTTTTCATTTTATCCGACGAAGAATATGACCACAGGAGAAGGCGGGATGGTCACAACAGACAATGAGCAGATCGCTGAACTGACAATTTCTCTCAGAAATCATGGTCGTGAAAAGACGAAATGGGGATATGAACATGGACGGTTAGGATATAATTATCGTATCACCGACATCGGAGCAGCGATAGGTCTTGAACAGTTAAAAAAATTACCAAAGAATATTGAGATACGGCAGAAAAATGCACAGTATTTTAACACTCATTTGAACAGTGTTGAAATCCCTTACGTCATTCCAAAAGCGAAACATGCATACCATCAATATACCGTGAAAAGCAAGAATCGCGATGCTCTCACGCAGAATTTAAAGAAAAATGAGATAGGTTTTGGGATTTACTATCCACAACCTTTACATTCATATAAACATTTAAAGAAATACGAGCATAAGGATTTGAAAATATCAGAAAAACTAGGAACTGAAGTGGTATCATTACCAGTTCATCCAGGACTTACAAATGAGGAATTAGTAAAGGTGGTTGAGGCTGTTAATATGGCTTACCAATACCCCGATAAATAAAACCTGCCTTCTCACATTCTTCTTTATTATATGCATTTCTTCCATCAATTAGGACCGGATTCTTCATTTTCTTTTTAATCTCGGTTAGATCCAAATTCAGATACTCCTTGTGTTTTGCAAGTATTACTATTGCATCTGAAGCTTTTATTGCATCATCAAGATTAGATGTAAATGGATAATCAAAATCTTTTACATATGGGTCATGAAGAACTGGATTTGCTCCTTTTTTCTTTACAATTTCATAAAATGGTTTTGTGGGGGTATTTCTCGTATCATCAGAGTTTTCTAAAAATGCGACACCTAAAATTGCGATTTTCGCTCCCTTTAAATCTTTTCCAGCTTGTTTTAGTCCGTCTTCTAGAAGGTTTACTGTGTGTTCTGGCATATACATATTCATGCGTCTACTTTCGATAATGACATTTGGTTTGACTTTAAATTTCCCGTATGTATCAACACCATATTTGAAAAGCCATGGATCTTTAGGCAGACAATGGCCTCCAACACCTGCTCCAGGAAAATGCATATTTCTTACAGGATTTGCAGCAGGATTTGATGGATCATTTGGTAATGTATTTACAAGTTCTCTAACCTTGTACACATCAATTCCTAAGCTTTCACACATCAAGGCTACTTCGTTTGCAAAAGCAATATTCACATCACGGTACGTGTTTTCAACGACTTTTGATACCTCTGCAGTAAGACAATCTGTTGGAAATAAAGGTGCCTGGACTATGTGTTTGTAAAGTTCTATTGCTCTTTCTGTACTTTCTTTATCAATGCCTCCAACAATTCTGGGAAGTTTAGTAATATTATGAAGAAGACGACCTACCATGACTCTTTCATACGAGAAGGCAAGAGAAAAATCAGATCCAGCTTTCATTCCTGATTCTTTTTCAAGGATGGGTTTTACAATATTTTCTGTTGTACCTGGTGCAACAGTTGATTCGATAACGACTAAAACGTCTTTAGGCATCGTTTTACCGATTTTTTTACTTACTTCTTTTAAAGATTCGTAATGTGGAACTCCTTTTTCATCTGTAGGTGTTTGGACATCAATTAAAATAACATCTGCGTTTTTACATTCGTTAAAATCATCAGTAACATGAAATGTGTTTTTCTTTACGACTTTTTCAATCAATTTATTAAGACCTGGTTCATCCCCCCCAATCGGATTTTTTCCTTTGTTAAGCAAGTCTATTTTCCAACCGGAACGTTTTGATTTTCTCTGAATCCCAATAACATTAAAACCTTTTACATCTGCAAAAAGACAAGCAGCTGGTATACCAACGTAACCCATTCCTACTACAATGATTTTCTTTAGCATCATTGACGGTAAATATAAATTATTTATTAATCCTTTGAATTGTGATTACTTTATTAACTCGATAATTTATACTGTTTTTTTATCCATGGGAAGAGGTGAAAAATATACCACGAGAATATCAAATCTGTAAACGCTGTGTAATGGATACGACAGATCCAGATATTGTTTTTGATGAAAATGGTTACTGCAATCATTGCACAGATGCCTTGAAGAAGCTCAATTCGTATCCGATTAATCTCAGCAAAGTGGAAAAAGAAAAAGAACTGCAAAGGATCGTTGCAGAAGTAAAGGAATCAGGTAAGAACAAGCAGTATGATTGTATTGTGGGAGTCAGTGGTGGTGTCGACAGCAGCTATGTGCTATATTTAGTAAAAAAACTTGGTTTACGTCCGCTTGCTTTTCATTTGGACAACGAGTGGAATACAGAGCTTTCTGTAAAAAATATCGAGAAAGTGACAAAAAAATTGGATGTAAAACTCCATACGATGCATGTTGATTGGGAGGAATTTAAAGATTTGCAACTTGCTTTTTTGAAATCATCGACACCAGACCTTGAGATACCAACAGACCACGGGCTTCTCGCAGCACTATACAAAGTGGCAGCAGAATACAAGGTGAAATATATCATCAGTGGGCATAATTTTATCACAGAAAATATCTCAGTGCCTACCTGGTCCCATGGACATTATGACTGGCGCTATGTCAGATTAATGCAAAAGAAATTTGGTACAAGAAAACTCACCAGCTTCCCTCATTTAAGCATGTATTCTCTTGCATCACAACAGCTATTCCGCGGAATTAAAATCATCAGAATCCTCAATTATGTGCCAGAATACGATAAGAAAAAGATCATATCTTTCCTGGAAAAAGAATTTGGATGGCAGAATTATATTACAAAACATGCCGAGTCTATCTATACTTTTTTTGTCCAAGCATACATCCTACCAACTAAATTCAATTATGATAAGCGGAAGATGCATTTATCAGATCTCATCTGTGCAGGTCAGATGACACGTGACGAAGCCTTAGAGACATTAAAAAAACCACTTTTTACAGATCTAGAACTGAAAGAAATGATTGAACGTGTATGTAAAAAATTTGGTATCACGAAAGAAGAATTTGATGCGTTTATGAAACTGCCAAACAAAAGCTACTATGATTATCCGTCATACGAAACACATCCAATTTATAGAATTCTACGAGATATCTATAAAAAAGTCAATCCTCAGATATAGATGATCGTTATTATCTTATGCGAATTGATAATACAAGTAATTTGTTTACAAGTATGAAAAAAGTCAAGGGAAAGTCTATTTATTCATTTGTTAGGTGATATTTAAAATGACAACAATATGCTTTGTAGGCAACCCTCAAGACTCTTTTATCAAAGAAGATTATTTACGTTTAAAAATTTTTTTCAATATAAATGTAGTTGATCCACCTAGAAAATGGAGCTTACCAGCATGGTTAAAATTTCTTTGGCTCTTGCTAAAAAATGTAAGAAAATCGGAATTAACCTATTGTTGGTTTGCTGGAGCTCCAGCGGCTTTTGCAGTTTTATTTTCCAAATTATTCGGAAAAAAAACAATTGTCATGGTTGGTGGATGGGACGCATCGTATTTTCCAGAGATACATTATGGAGCGTTTATAAAATTTAAAGATAGAATACCCGTAAAATTCGTCTATAAACATGTAGATAAAATACTTGTTGTAGCACCGTTTTTAAAAGATGACATCGTAAAATATGCAAAAGTGAAAGGTGACGGTATTGAATGTGTTCCGACCGGATTTAACCCTGATTACTGGAAACCAGATGGAAAGAAAGAAAATATTGTTATCACCGTTGCAGGGGCTAAAACACTCCTGAATGTAAAATTGAAAGGGTTAGAAACATTTGTTCGATCTGCAGTGCATATACCGGAGGTAAAATACATTGTTATTAATGTGAGAGATGATGCGAAATTATATCTTGAACAAATATCACCAAAAAATGTTGAATTTACTGGATTTCTTCCTGATGACGAAATTCTTAACTATTATCAGAGAGCAAAAGTATATTGTCAACTTTCTTATCGAGAAGGATTACCAACTGCTTTATGCGAGGCAATGCTTTGTGAATGTATCCCTGTTGGAAGTAAAGCTGCTGGAGTCATGGCTGCTATCGGCGATACGGGTTTTTATGTTGAATACGGGGATGAAAAAGGAACTGCAGATGTGATTCGAAAAGCTTTAGATTTAAAAAATGAGTTAGGGAAAAAAGCAAGAGAGAGAATTAAAAATTCATTCCCTGAGAAAAAAAGAACGGATAAGTTGAAAAATTTAATTTTAGAGATGGTAATCTCCTCATAATGTAATTTCTTTTAGCATTGTTAACAAACCAGTATCGATATCTATTTTTGGTTGCCACTTCAACTGTTCCTTTGCTTTTTGGTTATTGGCAACGATATTCATTATTTCGTTCACCCTTGTTTTATTGGTATATGAAATTGTAGTGTTCTTCTTTTGAGCGAGGGTGATGATTTTATTTGCAATTTCTTTAACACTATAACTCACTCCTGACCCTATGTTGAATATCTCAACTCCCTTACCAGTATATGTAGCGGCTTTGATATATGCCGAGATTACATCATCAACATATACATAATCTCTCATAGGTTTAGGGTTTTCTAAAGTAATTTTTTTTGATGATAGCTCAGCGATGATTGACGGTATTAAAAAATCTTTGTTCTGTCCAGTTCCATATATGTTAAAAGGCCGTAAAATAATGCAATTTAATCCATAGTCATAGTAATAGCCTTTGCACAATTCTTCTCCAAGAATTTTACTTCGATTATACGGATTTATTGCCTGAATTGGATGTTTTTCATCGATGGGAAGATACCTTGGTTGACCATAGACGTAGGTGCTGGCAAAAATAAATTTTTTAATGTCATATATTCGAGCAATTTCAAGGAGATTCATTGTACCAATTACATTAGTAGTATATGTTATTCTTGGATTTTTAAATGAGTATGGTACAAAAACAATAGCTCCTAGATGAAACAGCACATCAATTTTAGATGTTTTTTTTATAAAATTATGAAGTTGTTCCCAATTTGTTAAATCTATACCATTTTTAATATCAATTTCTTCGACATGTACCCCTTTTTCTTTCAATGAACTAACCAGATGTCTTCCAATAAATCCTTCACTGCCAGTAACAAGCGCATTCATACCTTTTAATTTCAATCTATTACCATTCCTTATGAGTTTCTATAAACTTACAGGCTGCCTCATAGTCCGCAGGTCTTCCGATATCGAACCAGTATCCTTCATGAACATATCCATTTACTTTTTTCCCCGCAGCTAATATTCTCTTCAATAAATCAGGAAGATCAATGCGTTCCCTCGATTCAATATATTCAAAAATTTCAGGTTCAAAGACGCATATACCTGTTCCTACATGATAGGTGATTTTTGGTTTTTCTTCATATTTTTCAATCATCGATTTTTCAGTAAGAGTGGGCACTCCAAAGTCGATTTCCATTTCTCTTTTAGTCAGTGCTATTGTCGCTATACAATTGCTATTTTTATGATTTTGAAGAAGTTTTGTGTAATTTAAATCTGTTAATGTATCTCCATTAATAACCAAAAATGTCTCCTTCAACTTATCTTTAATTAGTGAAAGGGGGCCGATGGTACCTAATGGGGTATCCTCCCTCGAATATGTGATTTGTACACCATATTGCCTTCCGTCCCCTAGAAACGACATTATCAACTCTGCGAGATGTCCGACCGCGAGTATGATATCTTTTTGACCAGATGCTGCCAATTGTCGCACTAATATTTCCAGAATTGGTTTGTCACCTATCGGCATCAGGGGTTTAGGGAAAGAGGTCGTGTATGGTTTTAGTCTTCTTCCTTTTCCACCAGCGAGAATAACAGCCTTCATAAAATTCTCCACTAAATCGTATACATTCCAACTTTATAATCATCAATATGATCTGAAATCCATTTTATAGTTTTTTTAAGTCCGTTATCCAAATTCACCTGTGGCTGCCAACCAAGCATCTTTCGCGCCTTTGCCGAATCAGCCCACAATCGTTCAACTTCGCTATCTTTTGGTCTTACTCGTTTTTTATCGATTTTTATCGTTACTTTTGATTGGGTTAATCTTACTATTTTCTCTGCAAGGTCTCCAATAGATATTTCAAAACCAGAACCGATGTTAATCACTTCTCCGATTGATTTTTCTTCTTCTGCAATTTTGATGAATCCTTCGATTGTATCAGTGACAAAGGTAAGGTCTCGTGTCGGGTGTAATGACCCGAGTTGAATCACCTTCTTAATCAGTGCCTGAGTAATAATTGTTGGGATCACTGCGCGTGCAGATTGACGAGGACCGTATGTGTTAAAAGGCCTAATAATAGCAACAGGTAGTTTAAACGATGTGTAAAAACTATACGCGATCATATCAGCACCGATTTTACTCGCAGAATACGGTGATTGTCCTTGGAGAGGATGTTTCTCGTCTATCGGTACATACTTGGCTGTTCCATAGACTTCACTCGTAGACGTATGGATGATTTTTTCTACATCATTATCTTTTGCAGCCAGTAAGATATTTGTTGTCCCTAATATATTTGTGTCAATGACTTCCATTGGATGTACATATGAGTAGGGGATGGCAATCAATGAACCTAGATGAAAGATAATATCTGTATCTATTACGACATTTCTGACCGCATCTGGATCTCTCAGGTCTCCAGCGATAACCGTGATTTTTGATAGTATGTTCTCAGGCAAATATTCTAATTGTCCACAATCATTTCTTGAGTTATATCTAACGAATGCTTTTACATTCGCTCCAAGATTGACTAAACGTTCAGTGAGATGGCTTCCAATAAAACCACCGGCACCGGTTAGCAGGACGTTTTTATTTTTCCAGTTCATCATATACCCTCTATAAAATCAAGTAACTACGTACTTAATATTATTATCAATAAATGATTGCTCTCCTATTTATAATTTATTTTTTTTTTTGCACTTATAAATATAACATCTCCAAATTTTTTAATAGACATACAGAAATAATTTATGTATTTGGCTATAGATTTATTGTTGTTGATAACTGACCCTATATGCTTAACTGATAATGGTTCAAAACCAGTGTTCTTCAATAAATAAACAAGAGATTTTTCTGAAAAATAAAATAAATGTTGTGGTGGGGTTAATAAATTCCAATTAGAGCCACTTATTTTTGCATTTATGCTTTCAATATCCCCGGTGCTTATAAATAAATATCCGCCTGGTTTAATGCATTTATGAAGGTTTATAATTGCTTTTTTTGGATTTTTTAAATGTTCGATACAAGCCCACATGACAACTACATCAAAACACTCATGATATTCTTCAACAAAAAAATCCATATCGCAAATATCACCTTGAATTGCTTTTATTCCATTTGAATTTACACGGATACAATTTTTCTTAGATATATCCACTCCAATACAATCCCAGTCATTCATCTTTGCCACTTTTAAAAATTCACCATTCCCACATCCTATCTCCAACAATTTTCCTTTTGCCAATTTTGAAATTAATTTATATCTTTTCTGATGGGGATTTTTAAATACAGACCTTTGGATAGCTTCTTCTACGTTTGCATTAAGAATATCTGAATTTTCCTCGTAAATATCAGACAATTCTTTATCAGACGGGATGTCGTTAATATATACTAAACCACATTTTTCACACTTGACAATATCGAAATTATTTATGGAATATAACAAAACACTTTTTTTTTCGTTACAAAGATTACAGCATTTACGATCCATGGTACTCTGTCTCCTACACTATATTATGTGAGTTTTATCTGCCCTTCAATTCGTCAATAATATATGCTAACATTTTCTTTATGTTTAACGTGTCTAGAAACAAATTAAAATCTTCCTTATTAAACTCCCTTAAAATGAAAAGAATACCAAGATAAATGAACAAACCTAAAAGAGAAATTCCAATCAATTCATACCATCGACCAATATAAAAAATATTTGTTAGATAGTAAATAATGATTCCCATCAATGCAGCAGATACGATATGTAATATTATTCTATGATTACCTTTCATATTTGCAACACGAAATGCATACACTCTCGTGGTAATGAATCCGACAAAATATGCTATCACAATTGCGAGAGCAGAACCAGTAGCACCTAAACCCGCTAATTTAAGACCTAGACTTTGTATGTCCACTGGAACCAAAATGAGGTTCAAAACAATGCTCACTATCATCATAAGTAAGATTCTGTTCCGGACGATATGTGGCATGTTCATCCCTTGTAACTGACTCTGATATGGCTGTGATAACACCTCAAAAAGAACAAAAAAAGGCAAAATCTGCAAAACGGTTAAAGCAGGTAAATATTTATCACTCAATAAAATATGAATAACCGGTTCTGCTAAAACAACGAGTAATATAACAATCGGAAAAGTAATCATGCTCAGATACCGTTCAGATGTCAATGTCAATTTTCTAATATCATCCATATAATTTTTCGCATGATACTCTGATATTGTTGGTAACAAGAGAACAGCAAGGGCCGAGGAAAAGTTTAGAACGAAACGTGATAAATTGAACACAGCAAAATATTCTCCGACCTGCTGGGCACCCCAAAACAACTGAATGAATACTTTATCAATATTCAATATAACGATATATGACGCTGACGCAATCGCCATGGGAAAAGCAAACTTTGCATAATTTTTTAGATAATCGAGCGATGGTTTCTTGACAGGATATGTTCTAAAAAAATAATAGGCAACAACGAATTGGAAGACCTCGCCTATAAGATAAGTATATGCTAATGCTAGGACACCAAATCCAAAATATGCTATGATAATTGTAATAAAAACCCGTATTATTGTATAGATAAAATATGGTATCTGACCTTTAGCGATTTCTTTTTTAGCGGAAAAAGTCGTAGTGAACACCTGGGACAGATTAGCTAAAACAAAATAGAAAAGCAAGATGTAGACTGCTTGCTCGTGCACTGGTGTTTCAAATCCTCGTCCAAAAACAAATCGCCATAGAATTATCGATAAAATCGTAGCAGAAGCAAGAATGCCAGTTAAAATTAATTTAGTCGCGGCAAATGTACCAACACATTTACCCTCATCTTTCCCCTCGGAGATCCGCTTGACATGTGCCGCTCCAAAACCTAAATCTCCAAAAATTGAAAAAAGGGCGACAAAACCGTACGCAAAACCAACAACCCCGTACTCCCAAGGCTGCATATATAATGCTATGAACTTAAGCCCAATAAAACCAAGAATGCCGTTTAGCAGTTGAATGAATATGATAAGAGCTGATTTTCGCGCTATCATCGGAAGCGAATTCTTTATTCGTTATAAATAGATATGTAATCCTTCGTTTTTTCTCCTTAATTTTATGTTCTTTTAAAAAGGATTTACAAAATAATCGCTTTCGGTGTAATTTCACCTTTTACGACAGCTCCTAGGCCGATAAAAACATTATTCCCAATCATAGTTCCGACATTGATAGCAGAATTAATTCCCGTTTGAGCATTATCCCCCATCACCATCCCGAGTTTCCGTCGTTTTGAATCGATTTTCTTTCCATTTAATGTCACAACAATGTTTTTTTTATCAAGCCTGAGGTTTGCAACGGTGGTTCCTGCTCCAAGATTACAGTTTTGTCCAATAACAGAGTCACCAACGTAATTGAGATGGGGGACGTTACTAAAATCCATAATGATTGAGTTTTTCACCTCGCAGGCGTTTCCAACATGGCAGTGATTTCCGATGGTAGTATATGGCCTGAGATAACAATTTGGTCCGATTTTACTATCATTTCCGATTACCACCGGACCTTCAATGTAAGTGCCTGAATGAATCACGGTGCCTTTTCCTACGATTATCGTTCCATTTATTCCTACGTTTTTCTCCACTGTCCCCTGGATTTTTGTTTTCATTTTCTTTAAGAGCTCTTCGTTTGCATCAAGGAGATGCCAGGGGAAGGCGACATCTCGCCATTCTTTGAGAAATACGCCTTCCATTGGTTCTTTGCTTACCAGCAAGTTAATCGAATCTGTGATTTCAAATTCTCCTCGCGGTGATTTTTCCGTCTTTCTGATATAGTCAAAGATCTGTTTGTTGAAATGGTAAACTCCTGCATTGATAATATTAGATGAGGGATGTTCCATTTTTTCATGAATGTTCATCACGTGTTTTCCCTTGAGTTCCACGATGCCGTATTCTGTTGCGTT
>JAFNFT010000101.1:45367-60984 GCA_017885605.1 Methanobacteriota archaeon
TGACGAATGGTTTGACTGTTCCGATCGCATGGGCCGTTCCCAGGGGTTTTCCTTGGTTAACATAGTTTATTTTCACATTCCACAGTTTGCCATCGCCAAAATATTCTCGTACCATTTCGCTTTTATAGCTGACAATAAAAACAAACTCTTTGAGTCCAGCAGCACGGGCATTTAACAGGTTCCATTCCAGGATTGGTTTGCCTGCGATGGGAAGCATCACCTTTGGTCTCGTATAGGTAAGAGGATGCATCCGTTTTCCTTCGCCTGCAGCAAGAATCACACATTTCATGGGTTTTCTCTCCTCATTCAACGGTTACTGATTTTGCTAGGTTGCGTGGTTTGTCAATTGGACATTTTCGAAGGTCAGCAACATGATAGGCCAGTAACTGAAGAACAACCGTGATAGGAATACAAGGGAGTACATGAGAGCTTACGGGGAAGCGGAGGACGAAGTCAGCATGGTTTTCGATTTCCGTGTCTTTATCTTCTGCGATTGCGATAACTGGTGATCCTCGTGCTTTGATTTCCCCAATGTTTGCCAGGATTTTTTCATAGGTTTCGTCTTGGGTGACGATAGCGACGACCGGGGTGTCCTTTGTGAGCAGTGCGAAGGGTCCATGTTTCAGTTCACCAGCGGCGAAACCTTCAGCATGGATGTAGGATATTTCTTTCAGCTTTAATGCTCCTTCAAGAGAGAGTGGATAGTTGATTCCTCTTCCTATGAAAAACACGGATTTGGCATCCTTCAGTTGTTTTGCGATTGCTATAATATCGTTGCTCCGTTCTAGGACGTCTCTGACATGTCGTGGTAGTGCCTTTAAATGAAAGAGATAATTGTAGAGCTCATCGGATCCAAGCTTCTTTTGAAGAAGAGCGATTTTGAGTGCAATGAGGAACAGGACCATAATCTGGGAGGTGAATGTCTTGGTTGCGGCTACACCGATTTCAGGGCCTGATTGCTGTAAGATGTATCCATCTGCGATACGGGTTGCTGTGCTGCCGATGACGTTCGTTATTACGAGTGTTTTACTCCCTGACAATTGCGCTTCTCGGAGTGCGGCAAGTGTATCAGCGGTTTCTCCGGATTGTGTGATTGCGATAACAAGCGAGGATTCATTTCTTGTCCCAAAATATCGGTACTCTGAGGCAATCTCTGTGAACACCGGGATGTTCGTGTGTTGTTCGATGAGGTATTTTCCAACAAGACCTGCATAAAAGGAAGTACCACATGCGACGATGTGAATGGAATTGATCTCGGATTTGAGGAGTTTTTCCACAGGCTCGGGGAACGTGATTGTTTCTTCCATTTCTGAGATGCGGCCTCTGAGGGCATGATGGATAGAGTCAGGTTGATCGTAGATTTCCTTAAGCATGAAATGGGGGAAGCCTGATTTCTCGGCGTCTGTGAAATCCCAAGTGATAAGTTCTTCTTTCTTTTTGATTTGTTTTTTGTTCGTATTTAAAACTTTGATTGAGTTAGCTGTGATGACGCAGAGTTCTCCATCGTTGAGAAACATCACCCTATCGGTGTATTTTAAAAACGCGGTGATGTCTGAGGCAAGGAAGTTTTCGCTGTCTCCTACACCGATGACCAGAGGACTTTCATTTCGTACTCCGACGATTTTTCCTGGCTCATCTTGGCTGACAGCGACGATTGCGTACGATCCCTTTATTTTTTTTATCGCTGCAAAAATTGCTTCCTCAAGATTTCCTTTGTATACATCATCAATGAGGTGAGCGATGACTTCTGAGTCTGTCTGGGAGACGAATCGATGTCCTTTCTTTTTAAGATCTTCTTTGAGTTTGGTATAGTTCTCAATGATCCCGTTATGGACTATTGCGATTTTTTTATCGCAGCTGAGGTGTGGATGTGCGTTTTCTTTGGTCACGCCTCCATGCGTGGCCCATCGGGTGTGGCCGACCCCGGTTGTTCCTTTGAGCTGAGGGATTTTTTTTTCTACGTTTGCGATCTCCCCGATTTCCTTGTAGACCTTTAGGTTTTTATCGATGATGGCGACGCCAGCGGAGTCGTATCCTCGGTAATCGAGTCGTTTCAATGATTCGAGTAAGACGGTTCTTGCTTCTCGAAATCCTACATAGCCGATGATTCCGCACACGTTACATCACTTTACTTTCACTTGGGATGTTTTTTCGTATCTGTTTCATGGGGCTGATTTTGCATTTTCTACCGATGATTTTTCCCGGGTCGACTACAACATGGCTTTCGATGATGCAGTCTTCTCCCATCATGGTTCCTATGGGTGTTTCTAGTTTTTTAAACTCATTGTCGATCTCTATGACTGCTTTTCCTGATATCGTCGAGAAATTATCTCCTATGATGCATCCTTTTCCGATGACGGAATGGGAGATATGGGCGCTTGATGCGATGTGTACGTCATCCATGATGACGCTGCTTCGTATTTCGCTGAATGGGTGTACGACGGTGTTCTTTCCGATGCTGGTAGAGGGGAAGATGCATGCATGTGGTCCTATTTCGCAGCCGTCGCCGATGACCACTGGTCCGACGATGTAGCAGCCTGCGTAGATTTTTGTATCTTTTCCGATGGAGACTGGGCCTTTGATGGTAACACCTTTTTCGATGGTGCCACTGGTGTATTCGCTTGTTTTTTGGATCATTGTTTCATTAACGGTGATGAGATCCCAGGGATAGACGATATCCATCCATGATTTTGCTAAAAGAGTGTTGATATGTTTTCCTTCCTCGATTAAGGATTGGATGACGGTTGAGAGCGCATGGGCACCATCCAAGGTGCATCGTTCAATGTCGGTGAATACCGAGTGTGGTAATTTGTAGATGCCGGTCGAGATGTATTTGCCGATGTCTTCTTTTGGTTTTTCCACGATGCGGCTGATGTTCCGGTTTTCGACTATGACGACTCCGTATTTGGATGGATGGGGATGTTCTTTTATGAGGAGAGAGTATTCTGATGGGTCTTTCATGAGTTTTGCGATGCTTCCTGAATCGATGATATTGTCTCCTGCTAGGACGATGAAGGCATCTTTAATGTGTTTCTTTGCTTGGAGAAGTGCATGGGCGGTGCCGAGTTGTCTGTCTTGGGTGACGTAGGTGATTTTGATGTTCTTGTAGTCTTTGAAGTGTTCCATGATGACTTCTTTTTTGTAGCCGACGACGACGATGATTTCGTCGATGCCGCTTTTTTTGGTTGCATCAAAGACGTATTCGAGCAGTGGTTTATTGGCGACAGGGAGCATGACTTTGGGCATGGTTTCAGTAAATGGTCTGAGTCGTTTTCCTTCGCCTGCCGCTAAAATAACTGCTTTTTTTATCATGAACTTCACAGGACTGTAATGTTTGGTTCTTTATTTGACTTTTTTCTTTGGTATATTTATGTTCTTTAATACTTATTTAAACCCTTCTCTAAATAAATATCATGGTTTTTTTTTTAAAAAAGAAATTTGTGCGATTTATAAGGTTTTTTTGGGGGTCTATCCGATGACTTGGACAACGTGTTCGTTGACAATGAGGAATTCGACGAGCTCTTGGGTTTTTTTTAGTTCACTAAGCAGGCTGGAGCTGATGGAATGTTTGAAGCGTGAGAGAACACGGCTTCCACTTGGTCCCCAGCTGCCGATTTCCACGTATTCGTTGTCAAAATCCTTGATGCCTCCAAGGATGGTGAATGACTCTGTCACCATGCGGAATGAACAGCTGGCGCATTCGACTACGGTTCTATAGGGGGTGTACGCGTTCTCTGGGTCGTAGATTGGTTCGACCTGTACGACGGTTAAGAATCCTTTGCATTGAGGGCAGGTCATGCTTCGTTTGTCGGTTTGTTCCCAGATGTCCTCTGCGACACTTGTGTTTTTATAACTCATCTCTCCAGGCTCCATTCCTTCTTGCTTCTCCAATCTGTATTATTATACACGCTTCTTCCATATATAGTTTTGCTTCAATTGGATTAAAAATGGATGATAAAGCTCTTGAATAATTGAACAATATTGGATAGAAAATGGAGTCGAGGTAGGTGGCATGCAGAGGATTACGTTTCTAACTGATTTTGGCACGAAAGGGGCGTATGTGGCTCAGATGAAAGGCGTGGTTTCTGGTATCACTGATGCGAGGATTATCGATATCACGCATGAGGTGTCTCCTCATAATATTCGGGAGGGTGCGTTTCTGTTGTGGACGACAGCACCGTTTTTTCCTGTGGGGACTATTCATGTTGCGGTTGTTGACCCTGGTGTTGGTACGGAGCGGAAAGGCTTGATTATTACGACGAAAAAGCAGATTCTTGTTGGGCCAGATAATGGTCTTCTGTTGCCGACGGCGCATCTGCTTGGTGATTTTGTTGTTTATGAGATCACCAACCCACGATACATGATTCATCCGTTGTCACGGACCTTTCATGGTCGTGATATCTTCGCGCCTGTCGCTGCGTATATCGCTCGTGGTGTGCCGTTTGGTGAGCTTGGGACGCAGACGACGCATTTTGTTGACATGCAGTTTGCTCTTGGGGAGCATCAAGGTGACCGGATTGTCGGCAACGTCCTGTATGTTGACCGGTTTGGGAACCTGATTACAAACATTCCTCATGATATTCTTCCTAATGATATCGAGGGGAAAAAGATCACCTTGCTGTCTGGTGATCGTCGATGGGATCAGGTTTTATTTGTTCCTACGTATGGCAATGCAAAACCTGGGGAACTCCTCGTCACGGTCGGGAGCAATCATTTTCTTGAAATCAGCGTCAACCAGGGCAATGCAGCCCAGGTTTTGGGGATGCAGGCCGACACCGAGTCTTCCCTAGTTTTCGGTTAGAATGTCTTCCTTTTTACTCTGTCGATTGTCGTATACGCGTTTTTTCCGATGTAGTAGACGGGATGGATGCGGTCTGTTCTGAGCAGCTCATTTTGAAAGGCGTTTTCATCAGCAGAGACCGCGACTACTTCTCCGACGAAAAGCGTATGGTCACCAAGAGACACGCTTTTTACGAGTGTGCATTCCAGGTGTGCGTACCCTTCTTTGATGAGAGGTGTTTTCAGTTTCGTTGCAGGGAGTAATGTCAGCCCGGTTTGGCAGAGTTTATCGGTTGTTCTTCCAGAATGTGTTCCACAGTACTCCGCTGCCTCAACAAGAGAGTATGGGATAAAATTGATGACGAATTCCTTGCTTTTTTTTATGAGCGCATGGGAATATCGTTTCGGAGAAATTGAGATTCCATAGAGCGGTGGGTTTCGTGAGATAGGGGTGTGCCAGGCAAGGGTGATGATGTTTGTGTTCCCTTTGTCATCATTACAGGTGACGAGCACCGTTTGCATGGGGAAGGCGTAATGGAAATATTTTTCAATGGTTCCTTGGACTTTCATAGGACCGTCCTCTTAGTGGTATGTTTTGAGAATCGCATCGAGCAGACCATGGGCATAGTTGATGCAGCCAAACGCGGTGAAGTAGTCTTTTTTGTGGGTATAATATTTTGTATCTTCGTAATATTGCGTTGCAAGTTCGAGGATTTTCTTTTGGCTGTCTATGAGCGTGTTTTGGTTGATTTGTTTGATGTTTTCCTCAAACATTACGATGTCTTTTTCTACCCTGGTTTTTTCGTCCATGTTGTTGATGTTTACGGGAGGTGATACGGGGACATAAATGTTTGCATCGTTGGTATTTTTATCGTTTTTTAGGCGATAAAATGTTTTGTCGGGTGGGAAACGACAAAATGGAAAGGTATTTAAACCCAGAAAACAACGTTTTTTATTAAAAGTATCACATAAAAATGGTGCGCAATAATGAAAAAAGCCCGTTCACCTATCGATAAAAACATTGAGACAGCTGTCCATGAATTACTGGATTCCAGGGCAGAGTCTCGTATTTATGTCTACTTACTTCGGAAGAATCGGGCGCGGAGCGATGAGATCATCCGAGGCACCAAACTCCATCCCAGTACGGTCCGAGAACTCCTTTCTAAGATGTATGATAATAAAATCATTTTCAGGGAAAAAATCAAAACAGACCGCATTGGGAAAAACCCTTATCTCTACGGTGCGGTTTCCCCTATACAGTTGCTGCAGCGTCGAGTAAAAATCATTGAATCACGTCTTAATACGATAGCAAATCTGACCGGTAAACCGAATGGAAACAAGTATGTGCAAATCATGATCGATAACCAGGAAGGTAAACCATGAAGATAGCACATTCCCTGGCAAAAACACTGGTGAAACGACCAAAAACAGTCCTTATTATCTATACCATCATCACCATCATCATCGGGATTCAGATCCGTAATGTATATATGCAGTCTGACCTGGCTGCTTTCCTCCCGCAGAACGACCCGACGCTCCAACTCTGGAATAAAATTAATCAGGAATTCCAGATAGGATCTACTATTGTCGTGTATATCGACGCCGATGACATCCGTGACCCGTATGTCCTTCGAGAAATGGATCGGGTGAGTACCAAAATTAACATTTACGAACTTGATAAAGGAAAGACGGATGGTATCTTCTCAGTCACTAGCATTGCTCAGCTGATAAAGGAGGAGAATGCAAAACCTGAACTCCCCTACAATCTAGGAGGTACTGGAAAATACGAGATTCCTGATGATCCAGCATTAATCAACACCTACATGGCTCGTATTCAATCAATGGAAGGCACCCTCTTCCTCAATACATATCAAGATACGGTCATTATCTTTCAGTTGGCAGATAATGCAAATTACGATCAGATTCTCCATGACTTAAAAGTAGCGATACAGAAAGACGCTCATTATTCTGAGATGACCATAACAGGCGGTCTTGCCGCACAACGGGCTATGAGGGATCAGACATTCCAATCTCTCATGATTGTTTTTCCGCTTGCTGCGTTATTTGTAGCCATTGATTTGTTCTTTTTCCATAGAACCCTAAAAGGTTTCATCATTGGTTTCCTTCCCCTGAGCTACTCATTAGTTTTAACATTTGGAGTTCTCGGCATTGTTCAGCCTGAGTTAACAATTTTAACCATAGCAGTTGCGGCTCTTCTCCTGGGTCTTGGCATTGATTATTCGATATATTACGCAAATCGATTCGCAGAAGAGTGTACCTTGAATGATAAAATAGAACGAGTAGAATGCACCTTGGGACGTACGGGCAAAGCAGTGTTAATGTGTGCTCTCACTACGATTGTTGGTTTTGGTTCGTTGATGACGTCGAACATGCCACCGATGGTTATCTTTGGTTTCGCTTGTGCTATCGGGATCAGCTTTGCGTTTATTTCTGCGACTATCCTTGTCCCTTGTTTGTGTCTAATTTTGAAATTTGAGAAACATGAGGCACATCAGGGGTGGAAACGGTTCGCTAATATTGTTGTAGACAACAGAAAACGATTGTTTGCGGTGTCATGCTTCTTTGCAATCCTCTCCCTCATCGTCCTTCCTCAAGTTAAAACCGATGTGAACTTCTACGAGATGGCACCTGGAGGCATCCCAGAAGTACAAAAACTCCTTGAATACTCGCAGAAATTTGGAAAAGGAGCAAATTTCAATGCACTTCTCGTCGAAACCGATGCTCAAGGACTTACCGACCCTGAAGTTATTAAAGCGATTTACAACATGGAAGACCAAATACGAGCGACTGGTGCTTCTGCGTACTCGATTGCAGATGAAATCAAAAAAGTTAACGATGTTTTCGAACGAAATTTACTCCTTGAACAAATTGCACAATACGCAGGTGTCGATCGTATTATCCTCGATAAGATAGCAAAGAAAGGATTGGTGGATGAAGAATATTCAAAGACCATTATCGTCGTCTCCTTTTCAACAGGAACAAGCACTGCAGAATTAGAGACGCTCGTGAATCAAATAAATGATATCGCCCTGAGTGCGAACATCCCGCAAAACGGTTATGTCTCCAAACTTGCTGGTCAGGATGTTGTGAGTGTTGAGGTAAATAAACAAATCATGGGCTCCCAAGCATCAGCTCTCATTATCGCTCTTCTCTTGGTTCTCGCTTGTCTCATTATAGGATTCAATTCTCTATTGATCGGAGGGTTAGCTTTACTTCCTGTTCTGTTTGTCCTTATGTGGGAACCAGGGTCTCTTGTCATGCTTGACATTCCGCTTTCCGTCGTCAATATTACAGTGGCGTCAATCATGATTGGCACAGGGATAGATTACAGTATTCAAACGACACAACGAATGAAAGAAGAAATCGCAAAAGGTGTTTCAAAAATTGAAGCGATGAAAACAACGATTGAAACCACCGGGTGGTCTGTCGTTGGAGCGGCCACTACTACGATGGTCGCGCTCCTTGCAACCTTTGCAGTGAACATACCCATCCTTCATCAATTCAGCATCCTTGTTATGGTCTTAATTCTCCTTTCCTTTCTCGCAAGTATTACTATTTTACCAACTATTTGTACATCGAGATTTTTCAAGTAACGAGAAAGAATGAAGTATAAATAACCCTACTTTATGTTCCTTGACGACTCATGTCAATTCTCACAGATCTTTTTGCATTCATCGGGAGTTTTGCCCTTTCAACAATTTCTCAACTTGGTTATGCCGGTATATTTTTTCTCATGATGCTTGAAAGTATGGTCGTTCCTGTGCCCTCTGAGTTTGTCATGCCATTTGCAGGGTTCCTTGTCGCACAAGGTTCTTTTAATGCAGTCCTCGTAATCCTTACTAGCACCCTCGGGAGTATTACTGGATCACTTATCTTTTATTATATCGGAAAAACCAAAGGACATACGCTTGTTCAAAAATACGGAAAATATGTTCTCGTGGATAACGAGGATATAAAAAAAACAGAAGCATGGTTCAATAAAAGAGGGGATCTTACCATTTTTCTCGCTCGACTTATCCCTGTCGTCCGCCATCTTATTTCGCTGATTGCTGGTATCGGAAACATGAATGTCAAAAAATTCACGATATACACTATCCTTGGGGCAGCATTGTGGAACGGTATCCTTACGTATCTTGGTATGTTTCTTGGTCAACACTGGAATGAGGTGAGTCAGTATCTTGAAGGACTTGATATTATCATTGTTGTTCTCCTTATCGCAGGATGCCTGTATTTCGTCTATCGTCACCTCGGTAGAAAGAAAAAAACCATGGAACAATAAAACAGGTTATTGTTTTTTCTTCAGTGTTCGTATGGAACGCACAAATGGGATGTCGAACACGAGATTTCCGACTATCAGAAGCAGACTAAGGAGTAACTCCCCGTCATACTCGGAAGATCCGTTGATAAATCCTTTTGTGTACCACTCCAATAAGAACACGACAGAAACTATAATGGGGACAAGCAGAAGCAACGGGGCAAACCATAACTCTAACCGTAATAACAACCTCTGGATCGTTATCATTCGTCGATTGTTCATATTTTTCATTCTTTTCACGTTCACCTTCATATCGGCAAAATTATTGTTGGTGGAAGGATGTTGACACCAAAGGCCAGAAAGCCTTGCCACAAAAGCAAGAGGAGAAGAGCAGGGAGCATCTGAATCATGAAATCATCATCGACAAATCTGAGTTTCTTTGTCTCGCCGATCAAAGCCCCTGCCGCACCTACAACTGATACAAGAATGAGTATCCACCAGTCTGCTCGATACCATGTTATCAGGAAAAACAACAGGGATATGATAAATCCGATTGCATACGCTTTTTTTTTCCCAAGATGGTATCGTGTTTCACCGATGATCGGGTCGGTGAGTGAGGCACACAGGATGCAGGGGATGGCGATTTGTTGAGGGAACAGAAGGAATAACAGTAACACAGCGATACCAAAATACAGGTAGCTTGCCGGTTGTTTCTTCTCATAGCTTCGCAAACCAAAGAATCGTTGATGGTCAAGAGATCCTCGCAGCCGTCGATATTCAATCACAACCATGCAGAAAACAATACTGATTGGTACTATTATCTTGATAATATTGATCCATTCCTCATCGGGTAGGAGATAATAGAAGAGAAATGAAGCAGCAAACGTATGGAATACACGGCGGAACCAATGAGCATCAACCTCAATTGCATTGATTTGTTCTAAAAAATCGGCCTGGTACTTTGCCATCTTTTGTTTTGTTGTTTTTAAGGTGTCTTTTGCGTTCATCTCTGAGAAAAGCATTCGTGTAAGCCATCCTTCTAAGGATAAAACAAGGATTATTGTACGATATCTTGCCGCTCGAGTGTCATCATCCCTTGTTTACTCCCCACGATGACCTCATCAGCAAGACCGATAAACAACCCATTCTCCAGCACACCCGGGACGTTGTTAATCTCTTTTTCCAATGCTTCAGCGTCTGTGATTTTCCCGAAATCACAATCGATGATGTAATTCTGGTTATCCGTGATGAACGCCTCGTCCATGATTTTACGTAATTCTGCTGTGCACCCTAATCCTTCTAGGACCTTCTTGGTGGCTGACCAGCCAAACTTTGTGATTTCAACAGGGAGGAAACAGTCGCATCCAAGGCCTTTCACAATCTTTGTTTCATCGACAATAATAATGACCTTCTTCGAATGGTACGCGATAATCTTTTCCCTTGTAAGGGCACCCCCACCACCCTTAATTAAATTCAGATTCGAATCGACCTCATCAGCACCGTCAATCGTGATATCAATCTCAACGCGGTCATCAAGTTCTATCAACGGGATTTTTAATTCTGTGGCTAACCTCTTGGTTTTCAACGAGGTAGGGATCGCTTCGATTTTCAGACCGTTCTTCACCATCTCTCCGATTTTTTTTACTGCGAATTCAACAGTGGAGCCTGTCCCCAGTCCGANNTGCTTTCTCAGCAGCTTGTTTTTTCATTTCTTCTTGTTCCACTGGTCCACCAACAGGGTAATGGAACAAGGAATACAAAAACTTATACATCTTCCTTAAAACATATAAAAAAAACAAAACTTAGAAGATACTGCTTCTTACTTATACAGATGATCTGGATAAAATACCTTCAGAAATGCTGGAAGAATTAAGTGAAAAAGAAACAGAAAATAATTAGGGGGGTGGTTAGCACATAAATAAATTGATAAGGATATGTTTTTAAAGTAGAACCACTTTATAAAATTCCATAAAGGGAAAAAGGAAAAGTTAGAAAAACAAATAATGTAAAGAGAGGGAGAAAGGTATGAAAAAATCTCAAATAAAAGTTTTTTTCGCTGCTGGTGTTGTCGCTCTTTTCTTGTTGAGTGGTTGTGTGTCTGGGATATTACATACGTCTCAATCAACCATGACCGGTGCTTCTCAACAAAAAAGTATTGTTACCAAAGATGATGCAGTCATCACCTGTTATGTTGGTGGGGTTCCGTATTCCCAGGCGATCTCCTATGAATCTGGAGCTTATTTGAAGGAGTTATTTTCTGTGTTAGCCACAGCGAATGCTCATGATCCGAGCTCTGCTGAAACACGGCAGCTTCAACAGCAGATCCTTGGGTATGCTGAACAGCAAGGTTTGTTGCCCGCGGGAGTGTCTGCGGATGTGGTTTTCGCGTCGCTTGAGAAACAGGGTCGGAGTTTTGCGACTCGGCATGTTGGTGGTCGTTCGGTGTTGAGTCAAGGTGCGAGTCAGGAGTTTTTCTGTAACTTTGTGTCGACAGGGGAGGGCTCTGCGTTTCCGATCATCATTCTGCCGCGTTTCATCCCGTTTATTATGACTCCGATCCCTCGGTTGTTTGTGGGTTGGAAAACAGATCTCGGTATTACGAGTGTTGGTGGTCTGTTGTCGCGGACTGGTTTTATCGCGTCTGGTCAGCAGCAGGGTCTTGCGCTGGGGTTCTGGGGTATCGGGTTCAGCATCTTCCTTCCACCGGTGATGGGATATGGGATGTTTGGGTATGCGTTGTTTGCTAAGGTCACTGCTGAGAATATGGAGTTTTGGCCGCCGAACTATCCGCCGGAGATCACTCAGACCGATCCTGCGGATGGCCAGCAGATGATCCCTCTTTCTACGGCTGAGTTGCGTTTCAGCATCGATGATGAGAATGGGGATCTGATGAGTTATAATGTCACGACTGAGCCTGATATCGGGTCGGGGGATGGTGGTTTAAAACCAGGTGGTGTGTATTCGATCCCTGTCAGCGGGTTGGAAAGTCTGACGACCTATACGTGGCATATCTCGCTTACTGATGGGAAGGAAACTGTTGAGAAAACCTTGACGTTTACCACAGAGCCGGTCGCTCCAGTGATATCAAACCTTGTGCCTGCTGATGACGAACGGGATGTACCTATGAATCTTCCCCAATTGCAGTTCGCGCTGAAAGATTATCAGGGGGATGCTATGGAGTATACGGTGGAGACGTCACCGGATATTGGTTCTGTCCATGAGACCGGTGTTCATGATGGTACGTATACTGTTCCGATAAGTGGCATGGTGTATGGGGCATTGTATCGCTGGTATGTGAATGCGACCGATGGTACTCATTGGACACGAAAAGCGTTTATCTTTGAAACCGGGTATCCGTCTCAATATGACCCGTTCGAGTTTGGTTGGCAATATCGAAAACAAATCACAATTGATCACTTGAATGTTGAAGAGGATTTACTAAATTTCCCGGTTCTGATAAAAATTCTCGATGATGATCTCCGTCAGAAAGCACAACCAAATGGCGATGACATTCTTTTTATGAATGATGTCGGTGTAGCAAATCGACTAAATTATGAAATTGAATCCTATGATGGGGCTTCGGGGGCTCTGGTAGCATGGGTGAACATTTCACAGCTATCCTCCTATCAGGATACGGTGTTTTATTTATATTATGGTAATGCTAATTGTCTATCCCAGCAACGCCCTCAGAGCACCTGGGATGCTCAATACAAAAGCGTATGGCATATGAACTCTGCATCAGGGAGTATTATAGATAGTACTGCGAACCATCATGACGGAACAGTATCAAGTATGTCGTATCAAGCAGCAGGAAAAATTGGATATGGCATTGAAGACGATGGAACAGGATACGTTGATTTTGGTGACCAAACTGAATATGAGGCACAGTATCTTACGTATGAAGTATGGAGCATCCATGACAATTCAGCCCGAGCTTTAGATGGAGGATTGGCAAAAGGTCGGGTATTTGGAGATTATACATCCTATTCCGTGCAAATAGCTTGGCATCTAGGTGAAAGTTCTTATTCAGTTATTTTCACAGATGGTACCGTAAACTCTGGTGTTGATGATACGACTGATTTGACCGACTGGAATTATTTCGTTGGAACCCACGACGGTGCTACAGGGACTACTTCTTTGTATATAAATGGTGATTTTAAAGACAGTCAAACACAGATTGGGAAGACTATTGATTATAGTCAATCCCAGAATAACTTCAAATTAGGAGGAAGGGATGCAGGAATTTATAGTATTGATGGAAGGGTCGATGAAGTACGTATCAGCACCATAGCCCGAAGTAGTGGATGGATAAGAACATGTTATCAGAATCAGAATTACCCATCAGATTTTATCAATGTTGGACCTGAAGAACCCCATCCGTAAAACCAGCTATGCCAAGGAACAAAGAAAAGAAAACGAGAACCTATGAAATTGTCGATGATGCGAGGAGATTTTTTCCAAGATTCTTTTAACAAAACAATTCAGCCAACGAAGCAGCGTTTTCAATTTTACTAGATGATTGTCGATCGTTGGATTTCGTGGATGCAAATGGCTTTTTTTGACGGAATTAAAATATTTTTGATAAGGGTCGGAAAGCTTCAAAAACTCTCGATTGCTTCTTCTTTCCCTAAAAATTAAGTTTTTGAAAAGTAAACTATATACATCTTATGCTATTACGGAACGTGGAACTATGCTAGGAAAATGTGACGAACATGGGTATTACCGTGGAGAAGTCTGTCCGGTATGTAAGACAAAAGGCAAGTTTCTCATGAGTGATCGTGAGCTTGATTCCCTTGGTCGTATCATGGCCGGGGTTCTTCGCCATTTCCCAGAAAAACTTGGTGTGACCATGGATGGTCACGGCTGGGTTGATATCTCTGAGTTTGTCGAAGCGGTCGGTGGGAGCAGGTCAGGGTTCCAATGGCTTCGTGACCATCATATAGAGGCGATCGCGCTGACCGATTCAAAAGGCAGATATCAGGTAGACGGCGGGATGATACGAGCGACCTATGGGCATACCATTGACATCCGTCTTGATGATTTGCCACTTGCAGAGATTGATGATTTTTATTACCCGGTCACTGAGGAGGAAATTGACATTATCCTCGAGGGTGGTTTGAATCCTATCGATCGTAAAAACGTCCATCTGAGCGGAAGCATAGAAAAAGCAATTGAGGCAGGGAAGGTTCGAACCGAGATCCCCTTGC
The DNA here is from genome assembly GCA_017885605.1 of Methanobacteriota archaeon. Taxonomy (GTDB): domain Archaea; phylum Thermoplasmatota; class E2; order DHVEG-1; family DHVEG-1; genus SM1-50. The sequence goes on from JAFNFT010000101.1 coordinate 59,630, forward strand.
TCTTACGGATCGATGGGAAAAAAGCAAGAGAAGATGATATAAAAATCTATCACGCAGGCAAGGATGTGTATATCACAGACCGGATTGATGCAAAATATATTTCGAAAGCAGAGGCCTCAGATGTTTCACCCCCTGCTGCAGACTCAATTACAGAGACAGAAGCTGAAGAATCACCTTTAGAACCCACCCAAACCGAGGAAACTGAGGAAAAAACGAGTCCGAAACCGAAACGGAAGAGTACGAAAAAAACAAAAAAAACCAAGGTAAAAGAGTAAGGGTCTTCATTTCTCTTTCAAAAAAGCAATGGTATCTTCCCCAGCTTTTACCGGATCTCCAATTTTCACAGAGATTGACTGTATTTTATCTGCAGGGAGATACACATCGACCCGTGAACCAAGCCTGATGATCCCGATACGATCTCCTTTCTTGAGCTCGTCCCCTTCTTTGATGTACGGGTAGACGCGCCGAGCGATGAGTCCTGCAAGTTGTACCACAGTGACTTCTCCAATCGCTGTATCGATGGTGATTATGACTCGTTCATTGAGGTCGGATTCTTTTTTCCAAGCTCTCAAGTGATACCCGGGGAAATGCGTCATTTTCGTGACGCGCCCATCGAGAGGCATTCTGTTGACATGGACGTTGTTCACCTCCATGAACGTCGAGATGAGAACCTGATTTTTCTCCTGTTTAATGTCTCTGATTTTTCCGTCTGCTGGTGCGATGACTCCCGGGGCGATAGTTCGCTCTGGATCACGGAAGAAAATAAGGAAAAAAACAAGGACACAAAAAACAGGGATGAAACCAGCAAGGAACCACAGAGATACCCAACTGAGAGCTAAAAACAAAATGCTAAGAAATAGCGGGGGAGCGACCCAGGACCAACAACCTTTTGCGATTCTCATGTCCCCTCACTTGCTGATCGTGTATGGATACCGCATTCCCCGCCTTTTTTAAGGGTTTTTCTCCATCGACCATCGCGTTCGCTTTCGTGGTCGAAAATAGGGACCGTACATGGTTCGCATCCTAAGGATCTGATTTTTCGCCCGTCGGTAAACTTCTTTTTGTACCAGGGGTGTGCAGGTATTTTATTGTTTTTTATATATCTCCATATCTCCTCTTCGGTCCAAGAGAGAAGAGGATTGATTTTTGTCTCATGGTCACTTATTTTTTCAATTTCAGCGATATACTTCCTTGTGAATCCCTCCGTGGATCGTAATCCGCTGAACCATGCTTGCAATCCAAGGGTCGTATATGCGTAACGGACCGGGACGACTTTTAATAATTTACAGCACAGATCAGGGTCTGCATAATAGATTTCATGACCTGTTTCTTTTTTTATTTTTTCTTCTTGTATA
>JAFNFT010000102.1 GCA_017885605.1 Methanobacteriota archaeon
CCCGCACTGGAACCACCTGGACACAGCAGGCAAAACTCCTCGCCTCGGATGGTGCAGCAGGAGATAATTTTGGCTGTTTTGTTTCTCTGTATGGTGACACCGCCCTGATCGGAGCATGCGCATTTGACTTTAGTGGTTCTGGATCGGCGTACGTATTCACCCGCACCGGTACCACATGGACCCAAGAGGCAAAGTTGCTTGCCTCAGACGGCGCAGCAAATGACCAGTTGGGCTGTTGGGTTTCTCTTGATGGCGACACCGCTCTCATCGGAGCACCATTTGATGATGACAACGGAAAAGATTCTGGCTCTGCGTATGTGTTCACAAAAGGCGGTATCGATATAGGAATAGACATCACCGGTGGCTTTGGGGTCAATGCAGTCATCACAAATCATGAATTAACAAATGTTACTGATGTCACCTGGCAGATCCACGTGGAAGGCGGCATTCTCGGACGAATCAATAAAACGATGAATGGTACAATCGACATCCCAGTGGGAGGATCTAAAACAGTGGGGACAGGTCTGCTCTTTGGTCTCGGTCCTATCGCAATCACTGTAAAAGTAGCTGATTACGAAAGAACAGCAAAGGGAACACAGTTCATCATTTTCTCAATAGTGAAATAGGGAATCCTGCCTCTTTCCTATCTCTCTTTTTTTCTTTTTATCATTGTTTGATTAGTTGTTATAAAAATTAGATCAGTTTGATTTTTTCTCCTGTTTTAATAACCGTGCTAATNNACGCGGGGAGGGAGATTCGGACTCGCATTTGTTAACAAATTTGTTAGCATCATATCTGTTGCGAGAGTTTGTTGATTTTATATGTTCCCGTCGGGAAGGGAACACGAATTTACCAGTAAATTCATAGCGATTAACCGTTGCAGTGGAAGGGATTTGAACCCCTGGAAATAAAAAATAGTCAGATCTTTCTTCTGTTTTAATAACCGTGCTAATNNATATTTACGCGGGGAGGGAGATTCGAACTCCCGAGGTCAGAGACCATTGGATTAGCAATCCAACGCCTTACCGGGCTGGGCCATCCCCGCATACGGAGTGGGAGATAATAAACCAGAACGATAAAAAGGTTATGTCAAAACAAATCTTAAAATACCCTATGAATCTTCTCTATCACCAATGGAGGACTGGACAGAGAAATACCGACCGAAAACATTACGAGATATTATAGGCAATGAACGTGCTCTATCCACCTTATGTGCCTGGGCGGAACGATGGAACCAAGGAAAAATACCAGACAAACGCGCAGTAATCCTCTCAGGAAAACCAGGGACAGGAAAAACCAGTACCGCTCTTGCGCTTGCCTCAGACCTTGGATGGACCGTCCTTGAACTCAACGCATCAGATGCACGCAATGAAACATCCATAAAACGCGTCGCGACAGCCGGCGCCGTCAATGAAACCTTTGATATCACGGGGGAATTCACACCAGCCAGAAAGGGAGGACGTAAACTCATCATTCTTGATGAAGCAGATAGCCTCTATGAAAAACTGGACAAAACAGACTCAGACAGCAGTCTTGGAGACAGGGGAGGCAAAAAAGCAATCATTGATACGATCAGAATCACAAAACAACCAATCATCTTGATTGTCAACGACTTTTATGAGTTGACGAAAGGAGGAGGAGAACCACTCAAAAACCTCTGTAACGTCATCCAATTCTACAACGTAAATCCCAGTCAGATCGTCGAGTTGTTAAAGCATATCTGCAGACAGGAAAATATCACGGCTGACCTCCGTGTATTAAAAACCATTGTTGACCGATCCAAAGGAGATGTCCGATCAGCGGTAAACGACCTCCAATCCCTCTGTGTAAACCGCACACAACTAAACATCGAGGATATCGATGTGCTCGGATATCGTGACCGAGACACCCTTATTTTCGATGCGTTACGAGAGGTGTTTAAAACAAAAAATCTTCAGAACAGCAGAGATTGTATGCGAAATATCGATGTGGAACCTGAAATGTTTTTACTCTGGATCACCGAAAATTTACCCAGGGAATATCTGGATGTTGAGGACCTCGTACGCGGCTACGATGCACTCTCTAAAGCAGATGTGTTTTTTGGCAGAGTCGCAAAAGCACGGGTCTACGACCTCTGGTCGTACGCATGTGATCTGATGAGCGCCGGGGTCTCTATGGCAAAAACCCATAGCTATGGTAATACACAATACGGGTTCCCGGCATGGTTGAAGCAGATGAAAGGGAATCAATCCGCACGGTTGATTCGTGATGGTGTGACAAAAAAAATCTCAACCTTACAGCATGCCTCAGACCAGAAAACAAAAGAAACGATCCTTCCGCATTTTCAGACCATGTTTCGGAATAACCCACGATTTGCCTGCAAGATGATACGACAGCTTGATTTCTCAGAAAGCGAAGTCAAATTCCTTCTTGGGGAAAAATATCTTCACAGGATGAAAGACATCCTGCAATGCGCTGAAAAAACCGATAAGAAACAAGGAGAAATCGAAATGACCCCTACGGTAAAAGGAAAAAATGAAGAGGAGAAAAAAGAAAGCACGGATCTGAAACAACCAAGCATCTTTGATTTTTAATCGTTATTTCTTCAGGTCGTCCAGTTTTTTCATGACGTCGACAGCATGCTGTTTGTACTCATCTTTAATCTTTGTGTAAGTTTCTTCGGAGATGGATTTCGCACGGTATTGTTTCTCAAGATCCTTCAACAATGAGAGCAACAATGTTTTCTTCGTTGTGAGTGTTTCTTCTGATTCAGCGACCGCTTTCTTTGTTTTCGACCGTTGTTTTTTTAACAAGAGTAGCAACAAGGCGAGAACGATAATGACGACTAGGAAGACGATGATAATCATCGTGATGTTCAAGGGAGCTTCTGTTGGGTTGTATAAACGAATCTGCATCTCATTGTTCATATCAGAGGCATAGAAGAGATGTTCACCATGGAAGAGATCCCGATTTTCATATGAGACGGTAAAAATGGTGGTATTATAGAGGACAGTTTTTACGAAATTCTGGGCATTGTTAGGAAGATAATAGGTCACCTGTAGGGTCAGAGATGTATCAGGGTTCATCGAGAGATTTGCTGCGCTGAGGTTACAAGACCTGATATTCCCGGTAATCAGTGGAACGAGGTCTCTACCGGTTTGTTTCTCCGTAATCTTCAAAGCATCTTGGACGTCTTGTTGTATCCAGAACCGTAGCGATGTGACGTTCTCGGTTCCTGTATTGGTCACTTTAATGGTTTCATCGACCTGCAGACCTTTGTTTGAAAGAGAAATTGTGATGAGTTCTTGGTCGACGACCACCCCTGCATCATTTGCGTTGACACTGGGGTACAGGACGAGGAGTGTCAGTAATGTCACGAGGATGATAGTTGCTGTTTTCTTCATATGAATTCTCCGTTACCATATGTTTCTTGTTTATGTAGTTTTCGATTGCAGTGCGCTACAAGGTTCTTACACAAACGATAGATTATTCTTGGTTTTCTCCCGTAAATTTACTGTATTGAAAAGAAGAAAAAATGATTACATTGATCGCAATCGACGGATTCGCTCATCAAGCGGTGGATGGGTCGACCAAAGAGAGTCACGAAGCGCTCGTTTGAATGGGTTTGAGATGTAGAGTGGTGCGACCGTCTTTGAGCCTTTTGGATCGTCAGGTACATCTCCTTTGATTTTCTCCAAAGCTTTTGCTAACCCCTCTGGATTTCGCGTCAGATATGCCCCATCAGCATCAGCTAAGTATTCTCGTTTCCGCGAAATCGCAAGATAGGTCAACCGTGAGAAAATCGGTGCGAGAATAATGAAGATGATAGCAATGACCAGAACAATGATATTGCCTCCTCCTTTTCGATTGTTGCTTTGCCCTCCGCTAAAGAACATCATCCGTAACGCGATTTCAGCGATCAACGCAATCGCTCCGACGACTCCGACGGTCACAGTCATCACCAGGATATCACGATTCCGGATATGGCTCATCTCATGACCAATAACGCCTTCGAGTTCTTCAGAGTTCAACTGTTGCAAGGCTCCAGTCGTTGCACAGATAACGGCATCAGCAGGTTTATGACCGGTCGCAAACGCGTTGATGTCCCGTGAATCCTGCACATAGACCTTTGGTGTTGGTAGGCCAGCAGCAAGAGCCATCTCCTCGACCTTATAACTCAGGAGTTTCTCTTCCCGGTTCTGTGGGTTCACCGGTCGTGCTCCCGCTGCAGAAATGACACTCTGAATAGAAAATGAATAGGTAATAAAAATGTAGAAGAGCGCGACTGGGAGCGCAAGCATCATGGTCAGTATGGGCGGAGCACCGAGAATATACCCAATTGCAAAGATAACAGAAAAAAGGAGAATGACCATCAGCATACAGATAACAACAGTATCCCGTTTGTTTTTCCGTATATGATCTTCTATGAGTCGTGGTTGCTGCGCCATACTTTCAGAGAGCCGATATCTTTAGAATGATACCTTGGGTACTTCCCGTGATGCTTCTGGGATTTGCAGCATTTCTCGTGCTTTCTTTCCCATCATGTTCGCAAAAATATTGCCGGGGAAGGTCTCAATAAGGTTATTGAACTGTAGTACCGAGTCGTTGAAGTGCTGTCGTGAGTATGAGATCTTATCCTCCGTGTGGGTGAGCTCATCCTGAAGTTGTAAGAAATTCTGATTCGCTTTCAGATCAGGATAGCTTTCCGCGACTGCAAATAAGGACTTTAATGCACCAGTGAGCATGGTATCTGCTTCCATACTTTCCCGGGGTGTTTTTGCAGTCATGATCGCTGATCTGGCATTTGTGACTGCCTCGAGTGTCCCTCGCTCATGATTCATATATCCTTTGACGGTTTCCATGAGATTTGGGATAAGGTCAGCCCGTCGTTTAAGCTGCACATCGATTTGTGCCCATGAGTTATCTATGCGGTTTTCGTATCTGATGACTCGGTTGTAGTAGCTGAAAAACCAGAGCAGAACCACAACAACAATCAGCAGTACGATTAGTCCTATTATCAATGTTAGGTCCATAGTTTGCCTCCTCAGGGATAGGTGTAATAAGATGTTTTATTTAAACATATCGTGTCAAAAAAAATATGACTCGGGAGATTCTTATTTCTTTGTTCCTTTGAAAACCTCGAATGCTTCCTTTGGTGTCGCGTTCTTATGGACGATCGCGTTGACTGCTTTTATCATATTCACCGGGTTTGAACTCTGGAAGATATTCCGCCCCATGTCGACACCGATGGCTCCTGCGTGTATCGCATCATATGCCATCTGTAATGCTTCGTCTTCCGGTTGTTTCTTCCCACCCGCTATGACGACTGGGACTGGACAGGATTCAATGACTTTCTCGAACCCGGGGATATAATATGTTTTTACGATATGGGCGCCAAGTTCAGCTGCTATCCGTGAAGCAAGACTCATGTATCGAGCGTCTCGTTTCATTTCCTTTCCCACTGCAGTCACTGCTAACACAGGGATTCCGTATCGTTCTGCCTCATCGATGTACTGGGTCATCCCAAGGATTGTGTCCCGTTCAAATTCTGCTCCAACAAGGATAGAGTACGCAACACCAGATGCATTGAGCCGGATCGCATCCTCAATGGAGACGACGGTGCCTTCATGGAGGAGTTTCGGACCGATAATGCTTGTCCCCCCGGAGACACGCAAGACGATTGGAACATCGACTGTTGGACTGATATAGTTTCGTAGCGCGCCACGCGTCAGCATTAACGTGTCGGTATACGGGAGCAAAGGATTGACCATGCCATCAAGGTGTTCAAGCCCTGAGGTCGGCCCCATGAAATACCCATGATCAACCGCAAGCATGACGGTGCGACCATCTTTTGGTTTAATGATTCTGGAAAGTCGATTTTTCATACCCCAATCCATACACTGTTGCCTCCGTTTTTCTAGTAAACGACGCAGGATTATATAAACTATTACCGTCGATGTCGTGGACTCTATAGTTTTTTAACAAATGATTTCTCCATTAAAGAGACTACGGTAATTTGATTGGGATGGAAAAATATAAGTCTAACTACCGTATTTATTTTTCTTAATGATAGGCAGGAAGGACTTCCCAATCGGGATCGTATTATTTATCATATTCATCATTGTCCTTGGCGCTGTTTACTTATTTTATCTCGCTGACTCACTCATGTTCACGAATGGTGAGCTTACGACGTTTCTTTCATTCTCCCTTAATTCAATCGTGATGTGGATCGATGTGTTCCTCATCATACTGTCTTTGATTATTATACCCTATGGTTTTGTGAAAAGAAAAAACTGGGCACGTCTCTATGCGTTCGTATTTCTCTCATGGTCCATTCTCAGAACGATTGTTTATATCGCTATGACTGGTGAAAAACTCATTGGTTTTCTTTTGTTGGTTCTGTTTGTCATATCCATGATGTATCTTCTCTCGTCACCAGTGAAAAGATACTTCAGAAGAATTTCCGAAGCGATCGTTCCTGTTGAAATACTCAAGGAATATACCTATGGACTCTACACCTTATACACAGAACTCGTTCGTTTGAAGAATGGAAAAAACCAGATCATCTATTTTTTCAGTAAAAGAAAACCAAAAAGCGGAACTCCTACCACACTTCCAGATGGATTTCAAGTAGAAATAAGCAAGAGGTCAGGATTGCCATATCTAAAAAAAGAGACGATTTGAGTCCTCACATCTTTTAATATTTTTATTTCCATCAACACAATCTCTTAGGAGAAAACATCCTTTTTTTCTTTTGGCAAACCTTTTTTATGGGTTGTGGTGTTACCAGTCCATACAATAAGGGAGGCAGCTTATGCCAAGTATTGAGAATTTAGAACCAAAACTTGTATGGAAACATTTTGATGAAATTAGGAAAATCCCACGATGCTCAAAACACGAGGAAAAAATCAGAGAATATATTGCCAATTTCGGAAAGAAACAAGGACTTAAAACAAAAGTAGACTCTGTCGGAAATGTCCTAATTCAAAAGCCGGCAACAGCAGGCATGCAAAACAAACCAACCGTCATCCTGCAAGGCCACATGGACATGGTCTGCGAAAAGAACAGTGACGTGACATTCGATTTTTCAAAAGACCCGATTCAGCTGAAAATCACTGGAGACCTGCTCACCGCGAACGGAACGACGCTCGGGGCGGACAACGGGATCGGTCTTGCGATAAGCCTTGCTCTCTTAGAGGACAAAAATGTACGCCATGGACCCATCGAAGCATTATACACGGTTGATGAAGAAACCGGTCTTACCGGTGCGTTTGCCATGAAATCGGACATGCTGACCGGCAAAATCATGCTCAACCTTGACAGCGAGGATTTCGGGGTGATCACCGTCGGATGTGCTGGTGGAGGAGACTCTATAATAGAACTACCCGTAAAAATGCAAGCAATTAAAGGAGAAGAATATCTCATGGTGAAAATCTCAGGTCTTCGTGGGGGTCATTCCGGGGTTGATATCCACGAGCAACGAGGGAACGCCATAAAAATCCTGACACGCTTGTTATGGAAAGCCTCACAGAAATACGAGTTCTCTCTCTTTGATATAAAAGGAGGGGATAAACATAATGCCATCCCTCGAGAAGCTTATGCGAAATTAATGATAGAAAAGAAAAACAAAAACGCCTTTATCACAGAAATCAAGGCAGAGGAAAAAGACATCTACGATGAAATAAAACCTATCGACCCAAACCTCAAAGTCGATGTATCATCCTGCGAACCATCGAAGACAGGTCTAGAGAAATCCTCACAGGGAAAACTGCTGAACCTCTTACATGGATTGCCTCATGGCGTCCATCAAATGAACTACGACATCAAGACACTGGTCGATACCTCCACGAACCTTGCTACAGTCTCTGTGAAAGAGAACACGATTGTTATCGGGATGAGCTCACGAAGTCCGATGAAATCCGCGCTTCAGGACATGCGGGACCGCATCAAAGCAATCGCGTCTCTTTCTGGGGCGAAGGTATCTGAAGGTACACCCTATCCTGGATGGAAACCAGACCTTCAATCAAAAATCCTGGCTTTATCAAAGAAAACATTCAAAGACATGTTCAAAACTGAGCCGAAAATCGAGGCAATCCACGCAGGACTTGAGTGTGGCATCATTGGTGAAAAATTCCCTGGAATGGATATGATCTCGATTGGACCAACGCTGAAAAATCCGCATTCACCTGAAGAACAGCTGCATATCAGCACCGTCGATAAATTCTACCGATATCTCCTGAAAATCCTTGAATCGGTCTAAGAGAATATCGTGCCTGCCAAATGTACGTTTTCAATCATTATTCCTGTACTCCATGAATCAGAAATCATTAATACACTGCTCGATTCGTTAAAACAATTAGAGAGAGACGAGTCTTTTGAAATCATCGTCGTCGATGGAAGCCCAGCCCAAGATACTCTGCGTGCGATTGCTGATAATAACGTGATGAAATATGCATGTCAGCAGGGTCGGGGGCGTCAGATGAACGAGGGAGCCGCCCATGCAACAGGAGACATCCTTGTCTTTCTTCATGCAGATACTTTCCTACCACCCAATGCGCTTTCCCTGATGAAAACCACCTTAGAAAACAAGCGCTATGTAGGAGGAGCGTTCACCTTAAAAATTCAATCAAAGATATCATTTCTTAGGGCAATTGCTGTATACTCCACGCTCCGCTCTCAAATAACCCGTGCTCCGTATGGGGATCAAGTAATCTTTCTACGTAAACACTATTTTGATGCTATCGGCGGATACGCAGATATCCCCCTGATGGAGGATGTCGAGTTGATGCGCCGTATTAAAAAAAAGCAAGGACAGATTATAATCCTTCCATTTTCTGTTATCACTTCTGATCGACGATGGCATCAAGAAGGACCCGTCTATACCTTAATCCGAGACAACATAATCATCTTTTTGTACTGGTGCGGCATGCCTGCAGAAAAACTCGCGAGATTCTATCCCTGGCAAAAACCATAGAAACAAAAAATAAAAAGAAAAAACCTTGCTGTATCCAAATAAATAAAAAGAGGAGGGGAATTCACACCAGAGAAATCAACAATGGGGATACTTATAATTATGCCAGAAAAGAAAAACGAGTTCGAGCAACAAATTTTCAACACAACCCATCAACCATTACGCTGCCTTGATCTTCGCACAATTCAGATAAATCTTGGACTTCTGTGCAATCAAACCTGCGAACATTGCCATGTGGACGCATCACCAAAGCGAACGGAGCAGATGAGCTGGACAACCATGCAAACAATTTTAGCAGTGACCGAGAAACTTTCACCGGTTTTTATTGATATCACCGGGGGTGCACCAGAGCTTCATCCGCATCTTGAAAAATTCCTAAGAAGTCTAATTAAACAACACCAGCAGGTTCAACTCCGCACAAATCTTACTATTTTATTAGAACCAAAATTTAAAGCCTATCCGAAACTCTATAAAGAATTAGGGGTCGAACTGGTCGCATCACTCCCCTGTTATCTTGAAGAAGAGGTACGTCTTCAGCGTGGGAAAGGCGTGTTTGAAAAAAGCATCGAAGCACTCCAATTATTAAATAAAGTCGGGTACGGGACAACGCCAAAGCTTCCACTCACGTTAGTATTTAACCCTCTTGAACCAGTATTGCCACCAGAACAAAAAGCTCTTGAAAACGATTACCGAACATATCTCGCAGAACATTATAACATTCAATTTACGAAGCTGATTACTCTAACAAACATGCCACTTGGACGATTCCTGGACGTATTAAAGGAGAAAAAGCCACATTACATGGGTTTATTGAAAGAATCGTTTAACCCAGAGACACTTCCTTCCCTGATGTGCCGTCACCAAATCAATATCGGATGGGACGGTACCCTCTATGACTGTGATTTTAACCTTGCTGCTGGTCTCCCGGTCACTACGATGGTGCTACGACACATAACGCAATTTGATCCCTCTGTGTTATCCACACGAAAAATAGCAACCGCAGACCATTGCTACGGGTGTACCGCTGGCCATGGATCCTCCTGTGGAGGCGCTCTTGTATAATGAAAGGAACACACGTGATATATGAACGAAAACAACCAAAAAAATGAACGGCCGAAAGACTGGTGGAAACCTGTCGTCCTCATCATCGTTATCGTAATACTCTTTATCGTCATGAATCTGTATGGATTTGGACAGGACATCGAAGAGTTACAACACTGGATACAATCACAGGGTTTCTGGGGACCGATCGTGTTCTTCATCATCTACTTAGGAGCGGTGATTGCGACCATCCCCGGCACGATCTTCGGGGTGATCGCTGGTGGTCTTTTTGGTTCTCTAGTTGGAGTGATCCTCATCAGTGTCTCATCAACTGTTGGGGCAAGCATTTGTTTTCTGATCGCCCGGTATTTTGCTCGTGATACGGTCGCTCGTTGGCTTTCAAAAAACAAGACCATGAAACGACTGGACGAACTGACCGAAAATCAGGGTATGATGATCGTCGGATTAACCAGACTCATCCCATTATTTCCCTTTACCTTACTCAATTACGGATTTGGTCTTACCAAAGTCTCCTTTAAAACCTATGTGTTCTGGTCATGGCTCTGTATGCTTCCTGGAATAATCATCGTAGTCGTTGGCACCGATGCCCTGACCCAAGGACTTACCCAAGGACGCGTCCCCTGGGAATTACTCGGTGTTCTATTCGTTACGATATTTGCTCTTGCACTGATAGTCTGGTACTCACGGCGGAGATTGAATGAAAAAAGAAAAAACCAAGAGCAACACAATGGAAATGAAAAATAATTAACTCATGAAAAAAAAGGGTTTGAAATTCCTATGAACGGACAGACCAAAAAAAACAAGGAATTAACACCGACGAAAACATTCCTACAAGAGAAGGTCTCCGAATATATCGAACATTGCATCGAATGTAATAGATGCATGGAGGTTTGTCCCGTAACGAAGGATACATTTACCATCAATGAGCTGAACCTTGCATCACAAGAAGGACACATCGTCCCTTCGAAGATTAAGGAATTCGCGTTTCACTGCGTACAGTGCGGAAAATGCGTTCCTGTCTGCCCGAAAGACATCCGCAGAGACCACATGGTACGCTATATTAAATATAAAATAAGAGGTAAAAAACCCTGGGGCTATAAGCGGTATCTTTTCGTCAAAGGACCAAAGCTCACTGGAATGAGACGGATCACCCAGCAGCTGTTTATCAGATTAAAAAAACTCACTAATAAGGATCTTGCCTGTTTCATGGAGACAACCCCCGGAAAGAAAGCAGACGTGCTCTTCTATCCAGGATGCTACATATATTCGACAAAGACGGTGCGACAGACCCTTCGATTACTCAATCATATCGGCTGTTCCTATAACGTTCTTGGTGGTACGACTACATGCTGTGGTGCACCACACCTGTTGCAGGGTGAATTTGACCAGGCTGATGATTGTACTGAGCTGCTCTACCAGAAAATCAAAACATGCGATCCTCAGATAATACTCACCGCATGTGCCGAATGCTTTGAGGCGATCGAACAGATGAAAAAAAAATATACGATGGATGTTGAGGTCCTGAGCGTCGCACAATACTTGTTACGATATCAGGACAAGTTCCCTGCTAAAAAAATCAGGGGAAAGATAACGGTCCATGACTCCTGCCGATTCCCTACACAATCACCACAAGCTGTAGCAGCACAAGAGGTAGCCTCACGCTTCGGTGAACTCGTCACATCTCCTATGGATCAACCATCTAGTTGTTGTTATCAGTGGAACCATGACAGCGACCCAGATAATGTGTTGCGTCAGGCGAATTACCTTGCAGCGGTTAAAAAGAAAGCTCCGACTCTCGCATGTAACTGTCTTACCTGCTATGAAGAGCTAAAAAAAACATATACCGATGTTGAAGTCATTGATATTCTCCAGCTTTTTGAGGAAGCACTCGACGCATCAGAGACGATAGAGGAAGAATAATGACAGAGAATCAAGACACCTGCCTCCTGCTTTTCTTAAAATATCCTGAAAAAGGAAAGGTGAAACTCAGACTCTCCAGAGACCTTGATGAAGAGATCGTTCAAGAGCTGTATCGATGTTTTGTACAAGATACACTGACAATGATTAAAAAAATTAATGTCCCGTTGTTCATCTGTTTTCATCCTCCGGACGCACAGAGGAAATTCCAGAGTTGGCTTGGATCAACCTTCCAGTTTCTGCCTCAAAAGGGGGAGGATCTCGGGGAACGGATGAAAAACAGTTTTGCAGATGCGTTTACAAAAGGATTACAGAATGTTGTTCTTATGGGAAGCGACAGCCCAGACCTTCCGGAAGACTACATCAAACAAGCATTCATCACCCTGCAAACCAAGGATGTGGTCCTTGGCCCTACGGTTGATGGTGGGTACTATCTCATCGGATTTAAAAACACAACATTTACCCCAAGCGCATTCGAAGAAATCCATTGGAGTAGCCCACTGGTTTTTCAGGAAACAGTGACAAAAATACAACAGGCACATCGTTCCATAGGTCTTTTACCGGTTTGGAGCGACGTCGATACACTTACCGACCTAAAAAACCTCGTCAGCAGAACGAGGAATACATCATTTAAATCCTCAAAGACGATGACCTATATATCTGACCATCACATCACCGTGGAGACCGAACATGGAGAAAAATCAGGTACCGAATGAAGCAAGAGTATTTCTTGCTGATAAAAAAACAGGGTTACTGTATTCCCTGTATCTCGCAATTGGAAGCGTATCGTTATTCGCCTCGATGGTTGCCTTAAATACCGCGTATCAAGGATTTATCTGGAGCTACTCAACAAGATATATCATCAACTCATTCACGTTGGCGTTAGCCTTGTTCCTCTCAGGAGCCTTGCTGATTATCGCATGTTTCAAGCTCCTACAAAAAAGATCGTCCGCTCGTCTTTTCGGATTCGCTGGCATTGGTTTTCTTATCGCATATTCCCTGTTCATTCTTTTTATTGATCGATATATCGCCTATACCCTAGTCTATGTCCTTATGCTGCTTGTTCTCTCTGCTTTGATCATAGCTGGGGCAGTATTATTCTATAAAAAAAGTCTCTAGTCACACGTGAAAAACCTTTCGATTATCTTGATAATTTTCTGAAAACGAGGAAGACAAAAAAAACTAAGATGTCGAANNGCGACATGACCTTGGAAAAAGGTATTGTTCGTCACCTGATTATCGTAGGATTCACGGATGTTCACACCAGTGTCCCGGTTGTCAGAAAAAGTGTTATTCTTAATACTATTGTTATTCGAAAACTCATACAACCCGAATCCATTCACCGGATGATCAAAGACAACATTGCCTATGAGTCTGTTGTGTGACGCATGGTTAAAATAAACACCGCAGCGTCCATTGTGATGAATCGTGTTATTGATAATAAGATTGTAGCTTGCAGAATATCCAAGTTGCATGCCATAGAAATTATCGGTCAAGATATTATTTGAAATCGTGTTATGATTTGAGACGACATAGACGCCAGCAAACGGAAATTTCGTTTCACTATGGATTATCGTAAAACCAGAAAGAGTACTATTACCTGCTGCAAGGGTGATAACGTAATCGTGGTTATCCCCATCGATGATCGTACTATTTTTAGTCTCGCTGATGAGATGAGCCGGTGTGGTGATTCTTAGGTTCTCATGATACGCCCCAGGAAAAACATACACGGTACCACCAGCGGTCACGTTGTCCAAAGCATCCTGTATCCTTGTAAAATTCCCTGGTCCATTCCCACCCACGTATAACGGTTGTGATGTAATCTCTTCAGCATTTCCTGGGAGGAGGATAAAAGAAAAAAAACAGAGCAAAATAAGAATTACAACCACAAGCATCGTTATTTTTTTCATAGCGTCTTTTGCATGATATGAGGGGCGTGGACTAAAAGTTTGTGGCACGGATAACGTTTAAATCCTTGACTTGTTTTACTAGCCGGTCTTGAGGTAGAACCATGACAAAAACAACTGTGATTTTACATAGCGAATCTCTCGGAAGAGGGAGTGATGAGTTAGGAAAAACAATGACCGGGGCGTTTCTCCGTAAACTCTGGGCGTCTGCCAAAAAACCTGATACGATTATTTTTTATAACTCAGCGGTGCATTTGCTGACCGATAAATCATCGGTGCTGGATGCATTGACCGGTCTTTCCAAGGCTGGGGTGGAGCTTGTCGCTTGCCAAACCTGTATCGGTTTTTATGAGATCGAAAAGAAAATCGTCATCGGCAGGATCGTCGATATGGCTGAAATCGTCTCGATTTTAATGAAATCAGATACGGTGATTACTCCTTAAACCCACCTCCGTTCTCATGAAAAAGGCTTAGTTTCGGTTCGTTTGTTTCTGATATTTCCACGTTGCTTGGGTCTTTTTACTCCATATCTAACTTAAAAAGAATATTTATATAAATAGATAATAATGCTATTATGTCACTATGGCATCAACACTTCAGCGGGAATTTCTCTGGATAGCAGTCGCTCTCCTGCTCGTTTCTTCTGTTGAAGTCCAGGTGGTCTCCGCTGGGGAGTACCTTCAAACGAACATCGATACCTTACCATACAAACAAGAAATCAAAGTTCCTTTTGATACGAGCAAAGAAATCGCGAAGTACCAACCAATCGACATGCGGATCACGTTTGATAATCCCTGCTGGGGAACAAACGAGACAATCCATTCAATCCGTGTCGGGGTAGACGATGGAACAGGGTTACAGGAAATCGAATCACAAATCTATGACCTTGAATCCTCCGATGAGACCCATATCAAAGCATGCAGTCTTGTGTTCTTGATCCCCGAAGGAGCAACCGGGAAAGAAAAATACTATGTCCTGTATGATTCGAAAGAAACAGAACCAGCACACTACCCGAACCATGTGACAGTCGAGGATACCCATTATTTTTATGAGCCGATCCCTGGCCAAAAAATAGATTTTGATTATTACGGCATCAAGCAGGAAGGATTTGTCATTTATGCGGTGGTACAGAGAGGTCAGCTGCTTGGTAATCCCATCGCCCTTTACGCCCTCAAATTCAAACCGAATTCCACCGCCGTTGAAACCTTTAATTTGGATCAGTGTGGAAATTTTGATTTCCGCTATGGTGTAACCGGAGAGCCTGATTATATAGGCACCGCATGGTCCACTGAGATTACTAAAACTGTGCTGGTGGAAGGAAATCTCATGGTCCGGATGAGATTAGAATGCACCTCCCCTCGCGGTGACATTCACTCAGATAACATTTATACCTATTATTATTGTCCGACGAGTGCAAAAAGAATCTTGATTGATGCCCATCATGAGATGCTCAAATCGATCACTATTGATGATCCAACGATATTAGATGGCGTCTTCGCAGGAATCACCTCTATAAAAGCCAGGAGTGCATCGATAGAGAAAATGAACGTTGGNNGAACGTGAGTTGGTGCTTTCTACAGAAGACGATATAGAACTTGGATCGAAAGCATGGGTCTGCTTAGGTGATGCGAGCTCTGGGAAAGTCCATGGGATCATCTTTGATTCCATCACTGGGATCGCTGAGGGACCAGATGATGGCGTCCAAATTAAAGTATTTGCGAAGCAGAATATCAAATTACCAGGGCTTGAAGCAGATACAGGAAATTTATATCTCACCCGAAATGCCTATGAAAACGGTAAGCATCTCACCGTACTTGACCAGGGGAAAACGTATCAGTATAAAGCAGAGTTTTTGACTGTTGAAACCGGAGGATATACGAGGGTCGATGAAGAATCTTCTTTGTATCAAAGTTTGATTAAAAATATCCCAGTGTTCCGGGGAAATGTGACAGAGGGAGAAGAACAGAAGGAACGATATACGTTAACGGTCTATGCTCATTTTGCTCGATCAGTTCCTTTAGGATCATTGTTTTCCGCAGCGTTAGGCAAAAACGTGTCTTATATCTATGCGGAGTTGTACCAGGATGATAGTTTTCGTTCGTCAGGCTCAGTTGGTCGTCTTTCTCTTGGATCGATTTCGCTGAATATGACTGGTAAAAACTTACGGGAAAAGCTCAAGACCGTTGTAGGGATTTTTGATTGGAAAAACCTTTCCTTGTTTAAGAAGATTCGATTCCCAGACCTTGATCCTGGAGGATATCTTGTTAAAATCTTTCGGGAGAACCCGAGATTCGCGAAACAGCGACAGTACATTGGTTTTGCAATCGTCAATATCACGGAAGACACTGCTATCAGAATCAGATGTCGACCGCAGGGTGCTATCGCGGTTGCCCTGACCGATCAAGATAAACAAGCGGTGGAGAACGCTCGATGCGTGCTGCAGATTGATAATACGACCATCGCAGAAGCAATCTCAGATTCAGAAGGCAAGGCACGCCTCTTTGCCCCATGTTATACTCTGAAACCGTACGAGTTGAAGATCTTTTATCAAGGTTTTTTAATCGGAGAAGAACAGGTGAGGCTGAATGGTTTACGCCGAATCATCGACATGAAAAAATCATTTTCCCTCGAGCGATACGGTCTTGCTCTGACCGTCACAGACACTTGGGGTTTTCCGCCGACTATTGATGTGAATCCAACACTCGTGAGCAACGAAATGGCTACTGCGACCACCATTCGAGGAGAAACAATCGACGGAGCAATGTACCGTTTCAGCAATCTTCTTCCCGCGTCCTATCGTCTGAGTTTGAGCTATAAAGCATTTCGATTTGAGGACAATATTACCCTTGATAAAACAACAACACTTGCTGTCAAGTTTCCTGCAGAGTTTTCCCTCGATGTTTCAATCTTTAATTCCTATGCTGATAAACTTTCCAGTGGTGAAATTTCACTGAAGAGAAACGGCAAGAGCGAATCAACTCCGATTCAGCAGAATGGAACTGCAACAGCGACAATACCCCCCGGGGATTACGAGATCCTTGTTCGAGCAAATAACGAGGAAATCGCACAGCAACAAATACAGGTACGCGGAGAAAAAACCATGGATATCGTTACCACTCAGGGTTCCTTAGTACATACATTAATCACGTATCTTGGGTTTATCCTCCTAGTTGGTACGATAGGATTTATCCTCTGGAAAAAGAGGCTAGCTTCTGGTTTAAAACTGCTCACAATTGGTCTGCTTATCATCGCTCTCGTCTCCCCTTGGTGGGCTTTAAGTGGTGAAACAGGCACGGTGTCAACAACGACCAACACCTTAGTAATCCCACCAAAATTAATCACCCTGACAAAATCCTCGAATGTCACCGCAGGAGAAATCAGCGCGGTCCCCGGAGAAGTCACCATGGTCTTAGGGCTATTATCTTTGTTGGTGGCTGTCGCCGGTCTTTTGCTCTTCGTAAGTCTCTTGACGGAGAGACGACTACGGAAAACAACGATGATTGTCTCAGCCCTCAGTCTCGTGATGATCCTCATCGCTCTGGTTATTTTCTATTACGCGTTATCTCAATTAACCCAGGTCGGCGTCGGCAGTTTCATGGGGAGTGGTACTCTTGATGTTACTATCCCTGGACAATCTGAGCAAACAGCGGTACCATGTTCTTGGGGCCCTGGCATCGGATTTTATCTTCTGATAGTATCGTTTGTTCTCGTCGTGCTAACGTTTTTTATAAAAAGAATCAAGGCTAGGTTCTCACACAACCATTGATATCGAAAAAAAGCAATAATTTTTCTATAAGAAAATAGAGAGATATTATACTGAAAAGAGATATATTTAAAAGTACAAGTATCATCTGGTTTGGCCAGAATCATACGGTACGCGGGTATGATCTAGCGGTTATGATATTAGCTTCCCAAGCTAGTCACACGGGTTCGAATCCCGTTACC
The DNA here is from genome assembly GCA_017885605.1 of Methanobacteriota archaeon. Classification (GTDB taxonomy): domain Archaea; phylum Thermoplasmatota; class E2; order DHVEG-1; family DHVEG-1; genus SM1-50. Next base: position 17,782 of record JAFNFT010000102.1, read on the forward strand.
CGCATCCGATAAAATAGGGGGATAAAACATGAAAAATAAGGTAAGTATCGGTGACCGAATTGAGCTTGTCTTCATCAATGATTCGATGACACGGTTGAAGCCAGGTGCTCAAGGGACGGTTACGAAAATAGAGATTGAAACAGATGAAGCCCTGATTTGGGTTCAATGGGACAATGGCGAGCGACTCGCTTTGCTTGATCCTATCGATAAGTATAAAGTCGTAAAAAAATAAAATAAAAAGAGAGGCATTTTTTAGATGCCATACCTGTTGAAAATTTCGTGTAACAACAGGAACGCAAAGGGAAACCGTTGCTCTAACCTCTCAAAGAAAAACACCATGCTTGCAGAGTTTCGTGGCATGGTGACCGCAAGAGGATCTGACCAGTTGCTCTCAGCACCATATGCATCTTTTGCCTTCACCCGTATCGAATACGTTCCTTTAGTGGTCCATGAATGTTGAGCATTTGCGGTGGTACCTGACGCAAACGGCCCAAGCCAATCACTGAAATTGCCGTCGCCCCAGTCCCACAAATAATAGACTTGATCCTCGTCGACATCAGTGGTGATTGTTGAATACAGATAGGTCGCCCCGGTCTTCCCAGATGTCTGACCAGACGGCCGCTGTGGTTGCTCAGGTGGAGTATTTTGCTGTATATCTCCTTGGGCGGTAAAGAAATACGCATCGGGTGCGCCGATATACGGATGGTTCTCCGCTCTTCCTGATGCATCCTCTGCATGGATGTAATACGATACAATGGTCCCGTTGACCTGCGGAGGAATCACTGCATGATAATAATCATTTCCTACTGATTGCATCTGGATGAAGTTCCAACTTCCATTGCTGACCCTCCAATATACCCCCGTGGAGGCGGCGATGAGGCTTTGTCCACTATTCGGATAGATTTTCGCCTGAATATCATATCCTGTTTCTTTGGATTGATTCCCAGTTAAAGGGGTGTGTTCGATATAGAGCATATACCGATCGGTGATTCCCATGGCTCTGCAATGAAGCGCATCAGATGATACCCAAGATCCGGTGAATCCCAAGACCTCGTACCCGGGCATCGCGGCCTGATATGAGGCAATCGCATCATCATCCCATGGATCCCCCATAATAGGAACAAGGACTTTATTGTCCAAAATAAGCGAGTTTGTATACGGTTGGTCGTTTGGCGTGTAGACGCGTGCCACATGATAGGGCGTTCCATAACAGCTCGTTGTATTTTCGAAATAACTAACTGCTGCTTCGATTTCATCATACTGGGAATCGCTTGTCGGTACCTCACGGATCAAGATCGTATCTGGTGAGAGAAGCTTCCCCCAACAATCAATATGTTTGATGTACTCCCCGTTCACATCAGGGACAACATGATACGTGGTAATCCCAAGGTACTCGTTTACCATCTGACTGATCTGCTCATGGGTATACCCTGGATTTTCTTCCCAGACCAACGTGGTTGATATTGCTATCCCCTGCCCGTCCGTCATGTAGTTCCCACCGGCGGTCACAAGAGGCATATTATAAACCGGGATGCTTTGGTTATTCGCATATACGGTAGGAATTTGGTCATCATTCGGTCGTGGCCTGTTATAGGTGAAGTCAACAACCCCTTGCGTATTTTCTTCAGTAATAATGAACCAGGGACCATAATCCCTCGTCCAATAGCTATCAGTCGGTGCAATCAGATAAGAACAATGATTGAGGTCCACTCCATGACTTTGATACTGAGTTTGAACCGTGTTTTTTTCAGAGACACTTGCGACTATCGTCACTACATTGACATCTTCTGCCATTTCCTTGATGACGTCATAGGTGATACCGAAAGGATAACGGATGAGCACGCCCTGCATCGGTTCGAATTCCGCAGGTTGACGTATCGTTGCAAAAGAAGATGAAAAAGTTGAATACTGTTGCTCATCATTTGTGGCGTTTACACAGGTCACAGGAAGTAACAGACCGATGATCACCATAGCTAAGAGTATCTGATTCCTTTTCATCATTGATTAAATCCCCCTAATGTTTTCTACAATCATAGTTGGAAATTCGAATGTGACTCAGTATGTGAGGATATATTCTTTCCAGTTCTAAATCATACCCGGAAATCAGTTGAGGGTCTTTTCCCTCAACTGTGGTATGAACGCATCAAATCGTTAGATTTATGCGAAATTCTCAAAGAACTGGAAGAGATGTGGGAAGAGTGTTTCGAGAAGACTGATCAGTCGTGGGATGAATGGGAGATTATATGGCATCGTGATGTCTAAGGGATCGGACCAGTTACTCTCATGTCCTTGGATATCTTTTGCTTTGACGCGGACGGAATAAGTGCCTTTCTCAGCCCAGGATTTCTGAGTTGCGATAGTGCTTCCAGAGGCATATGGTCCAAGCCATTCGCTGAAATTCCCGTCACCCCAGTCCCATTGGTACGAGATTCCATCGCCCTCGGGATCAGTGGTTGTTGATGAATACATGTAGGTATTTCCTGGTGTACCAGTGATTCTCCCTGTGGGTTTTGCGGGCTGCTCTGGTGGCAGGTTTGGTTCTCCAACGGTGAGTGTTGCCATGTACGGTATTGTGTTAAATCCGGTAACGACCAGTTGAACCTCACCAGAGACTCCAATCGGTGAGAAGAACTGAATGATTGCATATCCTGTTTGGTCCGAATATCCATTCCCTAATAGCACACCTTCAGCGGAGATTGCACAAAGGGCGTTTGGAAGTCCGGTGACCTGAACTTCGAAGGTTTCGGCGCCGTTGGAGATGAATGAATCATGGGTGACCTCCATGGTTGCGGGGATATCAGTGCGGACTTGTACGGAGGGATCGCCAAACACGGTCCATGCATCAGCTTCGTTAGATCCATCCGATCCGTATTCATCGATCATAGACATGGCACCAGTAAAGCAGAGAGCGCCAAATGTGGTCTTTTGGTTATCAGGGTAGATTCCAACTAAGATATTATTGAATTCATCCTGTGCTTCCATTGGTGGCGCCCAACTCTGACTAATGGTGGACATATACGCTCCAATAGCACCAGTTGGTTGACCATTATGGGTCGCTCGTAGCCATGCTTCTGCGAAACAAGTCCCACTTTCAAATTCTCCATTGTTACATGCAACTGATACAATGAAGGGGAGCATGTTATCGTTGGTTAATGTATTGACGTTGGAATTGCTAAATCCGCTGGTGCCCCATGATGTCATCGAACCATGACCACAATAGTTAATGATGCTACGACCTTCATTTAATGATGCAGCGACTATCGTGGGTGTCGGGCTGCCTGGGGCGTCTCCGCCGCCTTGGCTTCCGTCATAGAGTTCATCGACAAGAGCATAGGTAAAGTTGAGCAGAAGGGTCCGGACATTTCTGAGATGTTGATAATCTATTTCACCATCATCACCGATGCCAGATCCTTGTTCAGAGGCGATCCCGACTCCTTTCTCATACCATTGAGCATCAATCTGAGGATCACTTTCATAGGCAACTGTCCTATTCGCCTGTGTTTGGGCTTGTGCGACATTTTCTGCAGAGAATCGCCCAACGAAGAGATCAGGGTAATGATCAGATCCTACGATATATGAATAGCTCGGGTCAGAAGTAACACCTCCTACAGATAAAGAAGGTACCTGAGCAATATCTCCAACCAAGAGAACAAAAGTGAGTCCATTTGAATTGTAATAATCAGTGATATACGTTTTTATCGCATTGGCGTTTCCGATTGTCGAGACATTGACCATTTCGGTAGGGATTCCTTTCAGGTTTTTCCATTGGACGAATGGAACCATAGCGGTATAGAAAGCATCGTATGTTATGACGAGCATATTGCCCTGCTCTGAAACAGGGGTATATTTGGCGGAGTTAAAGTTAATGAAATGGTGTTGATAGATGGAGAGGAAATCGCTGTCAATCTTTGTTAATTGATATTGGGCGATGTTATTTGCTGCAATCTGTTTTGAGGGGGTGATCTCAATAGTGATATCGTTGTAGAATCGCAAGGTCGCTTGCTCAGGGTTATATTGGAAGGGGTGGATGGTGACGACTTGACCACGGAAATCCCTCAGGTAATATGGTTCTTGGAGTTCTGCAATGACCGAAGGATACCAGGTGTTTTGGGTGTAAATATCACCAAACTCATAGGGGACATCCGCAGGGGTTACCGTTCGTAGTAGATTTCCCTTTGAGGGTGCGACAAGGATGTTTTGATACTCCTCATAGGAGGTTCCGAGAATACGGATTGTCATCGTCGCTTCATTTGGTATGATAATACTACGAGATATCGAGGGGAGTGATGGTGCGCTTGCAATAAGGCTGGTGGCTTCTTTATCTAATGCAATTGAGACGTATTGTTTGTTATTAATTGCTACTGGCGTCATGGTAAACGAGTCAATGGTATAATGAAGAATGGTTGCGTCTCCTTGTTGTTGGACCGCGACTGTAACATCAGTAGTGTCTGATGTATTCAACGTCTGTGTTTTTGGCGAGCTACCACCGATAATTGGTACTATGCTTGCTGCAGTCACAAAAAGGCCTACAAAAAGGATCATTAATTTTTTCATGGTTTTTTCTCTCATAATATCCCCCTATTTTTAATAGATGGACGACGAATATTCTTATTCATACTTAACTCGATAATCAATATATATACTTTTCTTTTAGAATAAGGGGAAAGGAATTATTTAAAAAAATGATAAAGGACACGTTTTCATCGTTATAAATGACATAATTTCTTACGAATAGCTAAGAAAATATCCTCTTTTTGGTACAGAGATTAAATTTAGGTTCTTCTCAATATATCGATGCGGAACTATTGTAGTTTTTTTTTCCTTAAAAATCAAAGAGGTTTTTTTGTTTTGTTACTTGGTTCAAGGATGAAAAATTTTCAAGAATTGGTTCAATGCGGTCCCTGGAGAATTGATGCTCATCGCAGAGCAGGTGAATCACCGCGGAAGAATCAGGCTTTGTCCATTGAAGAGAATATTCCTTGGTGATGGCTGGCTCAAGAAATATTTTTCTGACCACGGCTATCTCTTCTGATGTAAGGCTTACATCAGTCTCAGCTATGGTGCTGAGAGCGTTCTCAAGGTTTCCTTTTTCTTGAAGAAGTTTCAGGCTTTTTTTCGGACCATATCCTCTGACGCCATCATTAAAATCAGTCCCGATGAGGATTGCGATATCAACAAGTTGCTCTCGCGATATCCCTAGTTTCTGAAGACCAGGCTCAAGACGGATCCTCTCCGGGTGAACCGTAGTATATGCTTGTTTGTTTGGGAGCTTTCGTTTTTCCGAGGATGTTAAGTTTCGTATCAGCACAGGTGCGCCAAATAGCAGACAATCAAAATCTTGTGATCCTACCGCAAACGCGTCTCCTTTCTGAACCATGTAGCAGGCTTGTGCTTCTCCCTCAGATGGCGCCTGGATATAAGGAATCCCAAGCGCGTCAAGGAGCTGTTTGCTCTGCTCGATGATCTCAGTGGTGACCCGCGAGGTCTGTTGTGCTTTTGATTTTGCTTTTTCCAGGTCACCTTTTTCAAGGGCTTCTTTCCATTCTCGTTCCGCTTGTTCTTTCCGCTCCCGTCGTTGCTGGATGGTTCGTGCTTTGAACGGATGGGGCGCTCCATCGAACACGTACACCGGGTGGATCTTGGCTGCTGCCATGTTTGCGGTGCGGTACAACAGACCAGAGAGATGCGACGTGATTCTTCCTTGTGAATCTTTCAGCGGAGTCCCATCACGCTGTCGGATGCTGGAGAGAAACTGATGGAGGATGTTATAGCCGTCGAGTGCTACGACGCGGTCTTTGAAATCCTCAAACGCACATGGTTCCCTGGTGAATAACTCTCCGAGGTCAACACCCATGAGCTATCCACATCTTTTCAGGGGATAAATGCCTTTCTTTCTCCCCGATATGTTTAAAGAAGGAAGACCGATTTCCATGTTCGATGAAACGAAACCTTATTTCCATGCTGGATGTGAAAGATGACCTTACTGATATCATCAAACTCAGCATCAAACTCAAACAACAATCAAAGAAAGGGAAACGCATCGAATTTTTAAAAAGGAAAACCCTTGGGATGATTTTTGAGAAACCCAGTACAAGAACACGGGTTTCTTTTGAGACAGGGATGACGCTCCTTGGTGGTCATGCGATCTTCCTTTCCAGTACTGACATCCAACTGGGACGAGGGGAAAGCATTGAGGATACCGCGCAAGTGCTCTCCCGCTATGTCGATATGATCATGTATCGTGCGAAGAGCAATGACGCGATGAAGGAACTAGCGACCCATGCGACCGTACCAGTCATCAACGGGCTCGACAACAAAGAACACCCCTGTCAGGTGATCACTGACCTGATGACGATTCAAGAACATAAAGGGAAACTGAAGGGACTGCAGTTTGTATACCTCGGCGATGGGAACAATAACATGGCGCATTCCTATTTACTTGGGTGCGGGATTGCTGGGATGAACATCCGGATCGTCGCGCCAAAACAATACTGGCCAGAGAAATACTACAGAGAGGAAGCAAAAAAATTCGGAGTGACTGTAGAGGTTACCGATAAATTACAGAATGCGACAGCAGGCGCTGATGTCATTGCAACGGACACCTGGGTCTCTATGGGTGATGAGGTAGAAAAAGAAAAACGGATCAAGGACTTTAAAGGATATACGATTGATACGGCACTGATGAGTGCGGCAAAAGCAGATGCGATCTTCCTTCACTGTCTCCCAGCATATTACGGGTATGAAGTGACCAAAGATGTCGCTCATGGTTCGCAATCAGTGATTTTCGATGAGGCGGAGAACAGGATGTGGGCGCAGATTGGGATTATGGTTACGCTTTACCGGCACATGTTCCCATAATTGACAAGAAGTTCACTTGCCACCGTCCATGCTGGAAGCATCTCTGGATAAAGGGAAATGGCCTCAGTGGTGATGGTTTTGATATCTGTATGGAATTGACCGGAGGGAAATCCACCAATAACACAGAGAAGATGGTGTGTTTTCTGCGTTTTTATCTTTTTAAAATATAGCGGGAGTACCACCGGTGTTCCATCTTGCGAAAGAGTGACAACATGGTCTGCTTGTTGCTCTTCGATGACCTGCTTCAGAGGAACATTCTCTTGTAACGAAAGAAGTGGTTGTCCTTTATCAGGGACGACATGCGCCTCGAAGAGTTGCTCGAGAAGCCCGAGGAATCGTTCATAGTTCCGCATGATCCGGGTCGCAGGATTCACAGTAATCATCTGATCGTGTCTGGTGTGAATACGAATGTTCAATTGACCTTGTTTATTCACAATTGATTCGAGAGCGGTGAGCAAAAAAAGATGAGTGATATCAGGACGACCTCGTCGTCTCCCCTCCGGTAAATGCGTCATCGCCGCGTGATGATAGTTCGAATCCAATAGAATCTTCCGGGGTTGTTTCCCTCGTTGTCTCGCATGACCGATCACGGCTGGATGATTGCACAGTTCAGCAGGCATCAGCTCAACTTCAGCCTCCGCAAGCACCAGAGTTAACATACCATAGCCTCAACTGAGAATTTCTTCAAGTTGATTCTGTTTAATCCCATACCGTATTTCTTGCGCGATCCGCCGGCCTGTGGAAAGATCATGTTGGATTAGCTCTGAATACGGCGAACCAGAGATATATGGATTTGTCCCTGCGACGATACGTGCAGAAATCTCAAATACTTTGAATTCTAGATCCTCGGTCACTACTGTTTCAAGGCAGAACGGGCCGATGATGCCACCGAACAGCTCAAGTGATTTTTCCACGACCGCTTCCCCCATTTTAAACACCTGGGGCAAAAGTGATTCTCGCATCACAATCGGGATATTCCCTGTGACCACGAACGTTGGGTGTATCCCTAGCTCTTCTAGTTCTGCGATGGAACCAAGGCGTTGCACTTCATCGATGGTGGTTTCATCACGACGGTCCATGGAGAGCAACTGCAGACTTCCTTTGGTCAGCTTGTACGCATTATCCTGGATCGGTGAGTAGAAATAGTGCAGATAATACCTGGTGCCCATGACAAACTCCTGGATGGTATACGGCTTGTCATGCTTCACCCGTTTGGAGAACTCCGCGAATGTTTTTGCGATGAAGAATCCTTTACCACCTTTCGCCCCATGATACTTGACGATCACGGGTTTTTCGATGTTCCGCGGGTCTTTCACCTCCTTTGGCATCGTAATCCCAGCACCCTCAAGCCAGACACGCTCCTTCTCACGGTCTGATTCCCACATCAACACATGTCTGTTTCCAAACGTGGGTACCTGAAGGTTCAGAAAATTCTTCGGACCGAGATACTCGACAAACGATCCATGCGGGATGACAACAACGTTTTTTTGTCGAAGCTCATCAGCGTATTTCGCGATATCCCTATAATTGTCAACCATTAAAAAATCATCTGGTTTTCCGAGTGGGAACGCGTCGTAGAATTTCTTTACCTCACCAACGGAGATGCCTAATGTTTTAAACCCTTCTTTTCGCGCCCCATGAAAAATCTGAAGGCTGGAATGCGAACAGACTGTCGCGATCGTCAGGTTTTTTGTATCATATGTGGAGAGGAGTTCTTTAATGCTCACTTCAACCATTTAGTATCTAACTCCCAATACGAGGATAACGCAGCTCCTTTTTTTATCAGTTTCGCTGAAAAAAAAGGGAATAGAAAGAGATGACCATTAGAATCGTTTCTTGTTGTCTCGAAGGCCTTCGACAATTTCCTTCCCAAAATCGGTGATTCGGTACAACTTGATATCCCTATGTTTGCCCCCCTCGATTTGCTCAACCAAATTAAGACTCATTAATGATTCATCATCACGATACCGGGTATTCATCCCGCGGATCGCCCCGATCACGTTCGTCGGCGTGGTCTTCACATTGTACGCAATCTCCGAGGTGTAACTGCCACTTGGACTAATCTCAAACAGGTAATCTGCGATTTTCTTCCGTACGCTACTTCTCCGAAGCGACCTGATAATAAGAGGTTTTAACATCTCTGGAGAAATAACTGTTTTCTCTCCATCCAGCATCCCATTCCACTTAGTGGATTTGGAATTGCGTTTCCTATTAATAAACTAATCGGTGCACAGTCATGGTACGGATGACGCGGTGGTGATGGAAACGAAACAGATAAATGTCTGTTCTTGTTTACCGGATGGTAGGATGGGATACGCATGTCGATCAAGAAAGAGCTTTTAAATGAATTGTCAGAACATCAGTTGAAACAACTTGCGGAAAGTAAAGGTATTATCTTTAAATTGAACACTATTCAGAAGAAATATTATCAGAATTGGGCTGAAAAAGATAAACTCGTCGATTTGATGACGACAAACGAACATATCACGGTTTTGGAAATAGAAAAATTTATTCATGCAAAGAAATTCTAACTGTTCATCTGTTTGTTAAGACCCCGATTTTTTTACAATATTTTTGGAGAGAGCATCTGCTGCAGAACGGCGAGATTGGCACACAGATTGTCTGTCCGAATCTGACAAACAGATCATTGAAATCATCCCAGTATTCTACGGGGAGGACTTTTTTTAATGCATGCTCGGTTTCTTCCGGTGTCTTTGTGTGTATCCACCCAAGTCTGTTTGGAATGCGATGACAATGGGTATCAATAGGAAGGTAGCCGTGTTTCTTATGTCCATAGACCATGACGATGTTCGCGGTTTTCCTACCGACTCCCTTCAATTTCATCAGTTCGTCAAAATCATCTGGAACATCCCCTTGATAATCCTGTAGGAGTGTTGCTGAAATTTCTTTAATGCGTCTCGCTTTCGTTTTATAGAAACCAACTGGATAAATCAACGACTCGATTTTTTTTATCGGCATCCCTGAAAGCTGTTCTGGCGTGTTATACTCTTTTAACAATTGTAGTGCTGCTTTTTCTGTGACCGCATCCTTCGTCCGTAAACTCAACAGACAAGAAATTAAGGTGACAAACGGAGTATCCGGGATATCTGGTTTCGATCGCGACACAATCGGCCGACCATACGGGTCCAGTTCTTTTTTGAGAAGAGAAAAGATTTCATCGACATGCGATATTGGATGAGTCATACGAAAAACGAAAGCATCTTCATTTAATAAAATAATCTTTCATAAAAAGAAAAGAAAAAAAAAGGAAAAGAAAGGATGCGAGTTATCGCCGCCGTCTTAAAAGGATTGCCGCAATTCCTACTGCTGCGATGAGGGGAAGAACCTCAAAACCTGGTGTTTTCGTTCCCGTGTTATTTCCACTGGTATTATCCCCACCTGTAGTATTGTCAGTATTCCCGCCAGTGCCTGGCGTAAACGGGAGTTTCGTGTTTGGTGCCCAGTCACCCCACCATTCGGCAGTCTCACTACCAATCGTGGTATACTCAGCAGCATATCCCCAGAGATCTACCTTTGATGTATCACCAAGAACATTAAGAACGACACTAAGGGTACCGCCAGAAATAGTGACATTTTCTTCAGAGGTAATGTTCCCCATGCCTTTCATCCCCCAACCATAACCGCTTCCATTCGTATAAGAGATGAAATACTGGGTATCAGTGCTATTATAGTAAACCCAGTAAACAACTTTATCAGATGTTTGAATGGCTCCTGATACTTTCAAGCTCAGCGTTATTTTGTCTTGGTTCACTGTATATGAGACTTCCGTAATATCGATGTTTGGTTTATTTCCAACATTTCCTACCCACGACCATGTGGTTCCTGTGTTTGCCCAGTGCCATACATCACCGGTCCCATCGGTAATGCTCGTGGCTGCCGCCGTGAAACACGAACCAAGCAGGATTAACAAACTTATTATTACTATACCATAACTTCTTAGTTTCATCATAATATAATATGCCTCCGAAACCGGAAAAGAAAGTAGTTCTCTTAAAGTTATCGGAAAAAAAAACGACACAGACTAGAAGTCACTCATATTTTTTATCGTGATGTGTCGTTGAATAAATTATTCATTACTGAGATATAATAAGATACTGAGCCCGATGCTTTCAAATATCGAAACAACCACAAGGACCTGGCCTAACCCACCCCAATCAAATCCAATGCTTTCACGGATGCCTTGGCCAAACGGGAGCGCTGGTGAAACAAATAATGATCGTAAGGTACTGATTGAAAAAATAGTTTGAAAAAATAAAGGAACTAAAAAGAACAATAACCCAGCGATATACTTTGATTTGGTTTTTACAAAGACCTTGAAATACACTGCGATCAAACCGATTAAGAGGAACATACTGATGCAGACGACAATGACACCTAGCGTTGGGAGAAATACCTCAGCGGTAGTAAGTGGTGTGATTCTAATTTCAGGAAAACCGGGGGGTACAAAATCACCAAATTCGTCATTAAAATGTTGTATCCTTTCATTTGCCTCCGTGACAAAAATAGTGGATAATATCAATCCTAAAACAATACCACCGATAACCAACACTATCAGCAGTCCAATTGCTTTTTTATTGTATGTTGGAATTTTTTCTTCTTTTATAGGAGCTTCTAGACTTTTATCTTTCTTTATCGGGGCATCCGGAATTTTATTTTCCATTATCGGAGTTTCGTCCATACTACGCTTCACCCTTTTCTATGTCATCTAATCTTTATTTGATTTTTTCCCAATTTTATCCCAAATCTCTACAAAATATTGTTTATTGGTTTCCAAACTCTCAGTCGGAAAATAGGTTTTACCATACCCTCCGCCGACCGATGTGAGAATACCATTTTCTTCCAAAACCTTCAGATGATACCGGATTGTTTTATACTCAATTTCAAGGTTTTTTGACAGCTCATTTGCATTCTGTGGTTTCTGAAAAAGTTCCTCAAGAATCCTCCCTCGATTAAATCCACCAAGCGAGTTGGCGATAAGCCAATACAGGACGTTTTTTAGAGAGTCCATGTCATGAGCCTTTTTAACAGGGAATTCATCCTCTTCTTTAATATGTTTCTTAAAATTTGGGAAGGATTTGGGAAAGAATCGGAATCGATTTGTAAAAAACGCATATATACAAACGTGAGCATAAACAATCTTGTAAAAAAATAACGGAGACAAAAAAAATGAACACAAGAAAAAAACTCATGGCAGGACTCATGGCTGCAATGATCATTGGAACCATTGGAGCAGTGTTTGCCACCGCACAAACCGACGGGACAACCCCAGATATCACCACGCAGAAAACGTTCCGGAACACCCAAGACCAAAATAGAACTAGGTTTTTTGATGATAATATGACCCAAGGAATAGGTATGTTCCGATGTTTAGATTATAATTTGACAACAGACCAGCAAACAGAATTACAACAGCTCATGACAACCCTTAGAGACCAAAATACGACTCCTCAGGAAATGCAGTCAGCTATTCAACAGAAACTTGAGGAATTTGGTGTGTTCGACACACAACTCGACAACCAGATCGCACAAACTGAGCAACGGCTCACTATCCTGAACAGAGAAAAAGAACTAAGAAACCAAGGATACAACTGGACTGAAGTACGAAACATGATACTGAATGAATTTGACCTGCAAAATTCGACGAATGGGGACCTTGGTATGATGCAAGGAAAGAGATTCGGACACGGGCCACACGGAGGTCCACAGGACGGTATCGCCCCTGAAGAATCAGATCAATAAAGCAAGTCTACCCGCGATGAGACCGATGAGAAGAGAAAAAGCCACGCATCGTTTTTTTCTCTTCTCCATTTCTGACAATCAACGTTGTGCCAGGTACCAATCATTATTCCTTTTTCCCCCCTTGATAAATCTTGGCACAACTCATTTTTTTTATAAAATTTGGGGAGAATTTGGGAAGAAATTGGGAGAAAAAAATATAAATAAAAACAGACTAAAAATATTTGAAGAAAAATAAACGGAGGTAGTTTGAATGAATGAGAGCTTAGAAATAAAAAAGAAATCAAAAAACAAAAGCATCATCGCATTTGTTGCGATTGGTATTGTGACAATGTTAATCGCTGGTTATTTCGTTGGTGGATCGCTAAACTCTCTGGCGACATCATCAACAACCAAATCCTCTCAGCAACAAGGAAGTATTCTTAAAAATAATACGATGCTTGAAGAAATACACAATATCACTTATTATTATAACACAACGTCCCTAGCGCAAATATACAATGATGTGAAGGACTCAGTTGTCGTCATCACAGGATACGTCATGCAATATTCATTTTTCGGTAGACAATATTCTCAGGTCCAAGGCTCTGGTTTTATCTATGAATATACCAATGATATGGTGGTGATAACCAATAAACACGTGGTCGATCAAGCAGAGAATATCACGGTGACCTTCTCAAACGGAGATGGATACCCTGCCACGGTCATCGGCTCTGATGCGTATTCTGATTTAGCGGTCTTATCAGTAGACGCACCCCTGAAGGAGTTCCAGCCTTTGGAAATCATGAGCTCTTCCACCTTGGAGGTTGGTGACCCTGTTATCGCCATTGGAAGCCCGTTTGGACTAGGGGGAACTATGACAACCGGGATTATCAGCCAACTTGGGAGAACCATCCAGGATTCTGTCGCAGGGAATTTCCCTATCGCAAACATCATACAGACAAGCGCTGCGATCAATCCCGGAAACTCAGGGGGACCTCTCTTAAACTATGAAGGAGATGTGGTTGGGATTACCACGGCAATTATATCGAATTCAAATGGCCTTGGTTTTGCGGTTCCCTCCAATACGATATTACGGGAAATCACGTCGCTCATCACCACAGGATCCTACACTCAACACCCGTGGGTAGGTATCTCAGGGACTGACATGACCTACGAAATCGCCAAGACCATAGGAACGAATATCACCTACGGCTGGCTCATCACGCAAGTCACAACTGGTGGGGCAGCTGAACAGGCAGGTTTACAAGGCGGAGACCAGCAGGTCCAAGTCATCGATGAATGGATAGTCACCGGCGGGGACATTATCATCTCAGTGGACGGAACACGCATTATCAACGGTGATACTTTCATGTCTTATCTTGAGGAACATACGACGCCAAACCAGACGATCACAGTCACGATTCTCCGGAACAATCATATCCAGGATGTTCCAGTGGTACTAAAACAGCGGCCAAGTACGAATTAACCAACCAATGAGTTGTGCCAAACTTCCCTATTGCTCTCCTCCACCTTTGTGTTTCCATTTTGGCACAACTCATTGCACTTTCTTCTAAACCATGTTTCACTCAATTTTTATAAAATAATTATTACGCATCAACAAATGAGAAGAGGAAGAGAAATTTATGAGTGAAAGAACAATGATTCAAAACAATGAGCAATCAAAAATAGATTCATGGAAATCTTATGATTCGCATGCTAAATCCATAATATTTAGTAAAGAATTTATTGACACATTCACTCAAATCATGTTTCTTGAGAATTAGAGGAATATTTTTTCATTCGGAAGAGAATTGGGAATAATTTGGGAAAAATCAATATATAGTTTTGAAAAGTAATCAAGGGTAACCAAAAACATATACTGACAATCACATAAATGGACAAAACCACATTCATGAAAAAAGGTGAAAAAAATGACGTCAACAATCATCGAGCTTCAAGACGTGAAAAAAATCTATAAAATGAATGGAGTCGAAACTCCCGCGCTCCGTGGAGTCAGTCTGAAAATCAACAAAGGAGAATTCGTTGCAATTATGGGACCAAGTGGCTCAGGGAAATCAACATTGTTACACATGGTCGGTGCGCTGGATACACCAACATCAGGCAAAGTGTTCCTTGATGGTGTTGATATTTCAACATTAAAAGAATCGGATCTTGCCCGTCTTCGAGGCAATAAAATTGGTATTGTCTTTCAATTTTTCAACTTGCATCCCACTTTGACTGCACTGGAGAACATCGAGCTTCCCATGATTATTGTTGAGAAAGATAAAAAAGAACGACAACAGAGAGCCCTCGAACTGATAAAAGCGGTCGGCTTAGAGCATCGGGCACACCATCTTCCATCCCAGATGTCTGGTGGAGAACAGCAACGCATCGCGATTGCTCGAGCGTTAGCAAACGATCCTGAGATTATCCTCGCAGATGAGCTAACTGGGAATTTAGATACGAAAACAAAAGCAGAGATCATGAGTTTTTTATTACAGTTACAGAAGGAGAAAAAAATGACGGTCACCATAATTACACATGAACCGGAAATAGCACAATATGCCGAAACAATCATTCATATTGTGGATGGAAAAATAAAGGTAGGTGGTTAGAAACATGAAGAAAATAAATTATATGATAACAGGTGTATTGAGTTGCTTACTCCTCTTCAATACGATAGGCAGTTACAACGCCTCAGCAGCAGGTCTTCAGGTAACATTTACGACGAATCCCCAGATCGTCGCACCAGGGACAAACGGGTACATCCAGGTGAATCTCAGAAGCACCGGGGCAGTGATCAGCAGTATTGATATCACGGCAACGTCGTGGGATCCAACGGTCGTCATTCCACAAGGAAACTGGGAAGTCGATGTTGGAAGTTTAGATAGTGGTGAATCGTATTCCGTCATCTACGAATTCAAAATATCAAGCACCGCACCTCCAGGATTGTATCAAGTGCTTTTTGAGGTATATGGAGCTGGTTCAATCAGACAGACCGCGATTATTCAGGTGCAAGATGCAACAGTTGTTGACATCACTTCAGTTGATCCAACTGAGATCTCCATCGGACAAGCAACAACCATTCTTTTCAACATCACCAATAATGGGGGAGTCAGTCTGCAGAACCTCCTGTTTACCTGGGAGGATCCCAATAGCCTCATTTTACCTGTTGGGGCAGATAACAGGATTACGATCCCCTCGATTGGGGCTAAAAATTACACAGTGGTCCCTGTTGACGTTATCGCAAGCTCAGGTATTTCCCCAGGTGTTTATCCACTTACGATCCTCATACAGTATTATGATCAGACGGGAGAGAGGCAAGCCATAAACTCAACCGTTGGTCTGCAAATCAGTGGGAAAACAACCTTTGATATTGTACTTCAGACATCAACAAGTAGCACCACAACATTCGCTGTCGTCAACACCGGAGCAAACACTGCCTCATCAGTGGTTGTCTCCATTCCTCAACAACCAGGCTATTCCACAAGTGGCACGTCTTCGACAAGTGTTGGTAATCTTGATGCGGGTGACTACACTTTAGCTTCTTTTTCACTTTCTTCGACAACATCGAATTCTACTCGCAATGGAACGAGGCAGTTCTATTCATTTAATAGAACAGGGATGAACGGAACTCCACCCGGAGGGAATTTCACCGGTGGTCGTAATATGTTCATGAATCAGTCCTTTTTTGGCGTAGGAAATAACCAGCTGCTTGTTCAAATAGCGTACACTGATATGTTTGGTATAAGACAGACCATCCAAAAGAAAGTGAACCTCTCTTCAAGTTCGATGAGTGGATTTTCATCTCGAACAGGGACACAAGGAAGTTTTGGAAATTCCAATGGAGGATTTTCTTCACAATCGCAGTCAACGGGCTCAACTAATAGTATGATGTATATCATCATCGGAGTTGTGGGAATTATCGTCATCATTGCAGTTATTCAACTCGGACGCAAGAAGAAGCTTTTCCATCTCTTAAAATCAAACAAAGGAAGAAAAGAATGAAATTTGCTGATATCCTGAAACTCTCCCTCAATGGTTTAACCCATAGAGGGTTACGAAGCTGGTTGACAATCCTTGGGATTATCGTCGGGGTTGCCGCAGTCATCGCCATGCTATCCATCGGCGCAGGGATGTCACAAAGTATGAAGTCACAGATGTCAAACTTTGGCGCAGACGTTCTGACCGTAAGCGTCGGACGAACACGAGCATTTGGCCCAGAAAGCGGCTTCACAAATCGTTTTCAACCTGGTGAAAGTGGTAGTCCACCAGGAATGCAAGGGCAGACATCACAGACAACGACCACGGCAACGACTGCAACGTTAACAGACACAGATCTCCTTGCAATTTCTAAAGCTGAGGGTGTGGAGACGGTCAGTGGAATCATCTCTGGTCGTGCAACAGTTCAGTATCTCGCACAAACGGTCACTGTGACGGTCGAGGGTATCGAACCTTCTGCTTGGAATTCTATGACGACGTCAAAACTGGCTTCAGGGAGACTCCTTGAGTCGGGAGAAAGCACGAACGTTGTTATCGGAAATGGCGTAGCCAATGGAATGTTTGATTATAATTTAACAATCGACACCCAGATTAGAATTGGGTCAAAAACATTCACAATCGTCGGCATATTAGCAGAATCTGGTACCGGTAGTTTCGGAGGGGATGATCGAACCATTTTTATGACAATTCAAGTTGCACGAGAGATTGTCACAGATATCGGCAATAATGACTATTCTTCGATACAAGTAAAAGTCACCGATACAAACGCCGTTGATCAGATTATCGAAAATGTGAAACAGGTGTTGTATACCTCTCGAATGGTTACGTCGGATACCGCTGATTTTACGGTCACATCACCAACATCAATGCTGGCAACCATCCAAAGTACCATGCAGACTTTAACGTTTTTCCTGACCGGTATCGCTGCTATCTCTCTTCTTGTAGGAGCAATCGGGATCGCGAATACTATGTTTATGTCCGTGATGGAACGAACACGGCTCATCGGTATTCTGAAATCCATAGGGACACGAAACTCGGAAATCATGAAAATGTTCCTTGCTGAATCAGGTATCATTGGTCTTATGGGGGGATTACTTGGTATATTCCTTGGGTTCATCGTTGTGGGTGTCATTTCCAGCATAGGGTTTAATATCATGGGGATGGGGAGGATGGGCACAAACACCTCAGTTGCTATCGTCACCCCGGAACTCATCCTGTTTGCATTAGCATTTTCGACGATTATTGGAATCGTATCAGGATTAATTCCTGCGCGAAAAGCTGCGAATCTCCAAGTCGTAGAAGCAATGAGAAGTGAATAAAATGATGAAACAAGAAAAGTACATACAAGTGCTAGTAATTGTATTTTCATTTTTTTTCTTGGTCGTTTGTTTCAGCGGATGTACATCTAATCAAAACACAAATGAAAATGAAAATATCCTCAGTGGCACATGGGTCGGGAATGTCCAGATGACACAGTTTGGTAGAACGGGGAACGCAACCGTTTCAAAGATAATATTTTCTAGGAATACTGTAGAAATGACTGTAAATGCAGGACAAGGAACATTTACGACGAACTATACCTATTTCATAAATGGATCGTCATTGGTTTTTGAACCACAATTTAATGGGAGAGGCGGATTTCCTGGAGGACAACCATATAATGGTACACGACCAGGCAATTGGACCAGACCACCGACGAATGAAACATGGCCCATAAATGGGACACGTCCTTATAACGGTACACAACCCGGGAATTGGACAAGACCGGAGAATGGGACATGGAATCCTGGGAGTGGACGACCATCGCTGTCAATATCTTTTTCATATAGTTTCAATGAGAACCATACCGTACTCTACCTTAATGGTGCCGCATTTAATAAAAATTAAATAAAAAGTGTTGACAAATATTTTTTTGTAAAAAAATGTATTAAAATACTGGATGATTAGAAGCCTAAAAAAATATTTTAATGTCAATTATGAACAATACATCAATATTCGGGTATGATTTGGGAAAAAAATATTTAAAGGGACTTTGCCTATTTTTATACAAATAGGGGAGTAAAATATGAAAACAAATCTGAAAATAATAACAAGCATTAGTGTTGTGGTACTTTTCGTTGGAACCGTTCTTCTTCCAATCCTAAATGTCCCTTCACAGGCTAACATCGTCCAAGAGCCTTCGAAGACAGAGACTGAGAGACAATACTGGGCGTTACTTGTTGGCATCGGGAAATATGCTGATAATCCAGAACAAAACCGACCGGATATGATCTTGGAAGTAAACGATTTTCAAAATCTTCTTTTACAATCATCGTGGTGGTCCGCTGACCACATCAAGATGCTGACAGCGGAGGATGCAACGGTCAGCAACATTCTCGCTGGTTTCCGTTGGCTTTCTCGGGTGGCGAGTGCAGATGACGTCGTCGTCGTGTATCTATCGACCCATGGAATGTATCATTCCTTTGATATCCCGCCTAAGGATGAAACAGATGGCTTAGATGAGTTCCTTATCTCTTACTGGGGGTTTGCCTATAACCTCTCGTTTATCAATGATGATACGATTAATGTTCTTTTAAATAAAATAAAAAGTGATAATGTCTGCCTCATCGTTGACAGTTGTTATGCTGGTGGATTCAACGATCATTGGAAACTTTTAAAAAGCGCCCCGGAGCAACCCCGGGTCATTCTCATGGGATCCTGTGAGGATGAAGAAGCTGTCTCCGGTGGTTTCGCCCCCTACCTCATCGACGGTCTCCGAGGGTACGCAGATACCAATGAAGATGGAATAATCACCGCTGAAGAAGCATTCAACTATACTCAACCACGCAGTAGTCCCTGGCAGACTCCGACGATTTATGATGGTTATCCAGGGGAACTCCCATTAACCACGAACACTCTTCACCACGTCGCATCATCTATTCCAGTATCCTCTTCACCGATGGAAACGCTGATTCCACTCCCAAACCCAAGTGAGGTTTCTGCTGAGACCGCAGTTCTCTGTGGTCATGTCAGCGGCACAGGAGGACCCATTCAGAACGCTCTGGTGACAGCTACTGGTCGAATCGACTACCAGCAAACTTATACGAATACGACAACGACAGACCCCGCCGGGTTTTATTTCCTCCATGTTCCTGCGATGCGCATTCGCATAAGCGTATCCGCACCAGGATATTGCGATATGTCTACTAACCAATTTCAAGTCCAAGAGAACACCACCTATTGGAGAAACTTCACTCTTGTTCCAAGACCACCAGAGACCGCGATCGTCTGCGGATTCATTTCTTCTGAGCAAAATGGGACTCCGCTCGCAGCAAATGTCTCCCTCCGATGGTGGGGAAGTAGTGAACAGACATACCAGAACGAAACAATTGCGGATGCAAACGGATTCTATCAGATGAACGTGGCTCCCGGACAGGTCGATCTTGACGTCTCAATGGATGGCTATTTCACAGAATCCTTTTATGAAGTGAACATCACGGAAGCTGAGACGTTTTGGGTGAACATTTCCCTGTATCCATTCCCGCTTGAAACGTCAACAGTCTGCGGATATGTCACCGATAATGAAACCGGGGAGCCTATCATCGGGTTTCATATCGACGTCTTATGGGTGAACTTCTCCAACGGGCATGAGTACTCTCGCCGTGCGCAGACCAATACCTCAGGGTTTTTCAGCATGCCTATTGCACCAGGGGAATTGTACATCGATATTCGCACCGAAGATTACAGTTCTTACGACCCATACCGTCATGATGCTGTCGATGGAAAACCACTCTGGTTGAACCTCTCACTTGAACCGGATCGTATCAGTGTGGATATCGCAAAACCACTGCGCGCATTGTACCTGAATAATCAGCGGATTGCCCCATGGTCTTCTACTCGGATTATCGGCCCGATTGATATCGAGGCTACCAGCGCAGATTTCTTCTACGGTCCAGGAGGATACTGGCAAGTACAAAAAGTCGAATTCTATATCGATGATGAAATAAAGGCGACGGTGACCACAGAGCCATACTCTTGGAACTGGACTGCAAAAACCATAGGGAAACATATCATCAAGGTCGTGGCATACGGGTTCGACAACGACACCGCAAGTAAGGAAATTGAGGTAACAAAATTCCTCTAATCTTTTTTCTTTTTCATTGTATTTTTAACGAAATATAGTAATTTATTTATTGGTAAATAGAGCACTGGAGATGATATTTGACAGCTGATTTTACCAGTTAAAATATTTTATGAGAATGTGATTTTAATACCCTAAAAATAATAACATACTCTCATCGGGAAGGAAACTCGAATTTACCGGTAAACATGAGCTCAAATCAATTTTTCGTTAAATATTCGTTTTTCTCCTGTAAAAATCGGTAAAAAGCGCTGGGGAGGAGATTTGAACTCCTGAGGTGTTGTCACCAACGGTTTTCGAGACCGTCGCCGTGAACCGAGCTTGGCTACCCCAGCACGCATGTAGGGAGAAGCGGTCAAAAGGTTAATTTAAGGGTTTTTTATATGAGTATCGGTTCGTATGAAGGTAAAGATCACGCGTTTCCCCCAGGATACCTCAACAGTCGTTGAGATTAAGAAAGGAGAAACGGTAGAGATGCTTCTGAAAAAACTTCAGTTACGTTCTGATGCGGTGATCGTGATGCGAGGGTCTACCCCGATTCCTGTGGATGATACCTTGGATAATGAGAAAGAGTTACGCATCCTTCAGGTTGCCTCTGGTGGATAACGATTTTTTGCTCCCGTAGTGTAGCGGCCAATCATGAAGCCCTCTCGAGGCTTCGACTCGGGTTCAAATCCCGACGGGAGCATGCTATTTATTAACACGGGAATGCAGTGTTGAATCACAACTGAAAGAATGAATTGATTATCGTATTGAGAAAAGAATCGAAAAAATCAGTATTATTTATAGTTTTAACATCGTATTATTCTGGAATTATTTTCTTTTTCTCCATTTTTTAATATACTTCCACGCAATAAATCTTAGTGATTGTCCGGTCTCCTCTATAAATTGTTTGTATTCATTCATTTTTTTTCCTCCATAATGGTGACTATTTATTATGTATTTTTGCTATTTTTTTACAAATATCTATAAATTCCGTTGTTGTTAAATCCCGTTTCATTTCATTTATTTTTTTATCCACCCAACGAACGTTATTAATATCGTTCTTCAGGTCGGGTCTTTTATTCTGTGGCAACAAATGGTCCAATCCTGCATTTTTCCCAAGTATTAATTTTTCACCAGTGATGTAGCATTTCCCATCTTGTAAATAATATAATTCTTTTATTTGTTCAGACATTTTTCTATCACCAAGAGTGCTTTGAGCTATAACGATAAAATAATGTTTTTCACACAAATTACTGTGTTTTAATTTCCAGGATGGTATTTAAATAATTTGTTTTGAAAAATGCAAAAAAAATACATAATTTGAAATGAATTCCTTTACTCCTATGACAGGAGCATTTATTTACCAATAAATTATAAAAATACCCCGTATTCTGCCTCAACCCCTCACCAGTTTCAAGTTGATATCTTCCAAGGTTGGATTGATGCTCGAAATTGAGTGAGTAAGACCACCGGCAGCAATAAGTTGCATTCACAATGTCTGAATTGTCCTTGTCGGGTTCACGAAATTGATGTCGATGAAGAGATTGATGTAGCTGAGCTTAAAAATAAAATTGAAGTGAACCAAATGACCTAGTGAATCCTCCGCCTCTCCAAAGATTATTTCGATTTTCTGCAATGTATGACGATTTTCCAAGATCATGTTATATTTGTGTCATAATTTATAAATACTCATTCTCACTTATATTTCTACCACCTAATAGAACTTAAACGATTAAAAGTAGGACGTAGGGAGGATTCCCTATTTTTAAAAAAATAAGAAAAGAGTGATAGAAGATGAAAAAGAAAAATCCAATAAAGACAGTTAGGCGAAAGACTCTGTTAAAAAGGGGGGGAACCCTAGAATGAAAAACAAAATAGCGGCCCTGATTCTTTGCTTCATGCTTGCCCTCAGCGCCGCCTCGATTATTGGAGCCACTCAGACCCGTGGCCGACCTTCTCTTGGGACTATCTATGTCGACGACGACAACACCGGCGGACCTTGGGACGGAACCATGGAGCATCCCTACCAATACATCCAGGATGCAATCAACGTCGCGGTGTCCGGCGACACCGTCTACGTCTTCAACGGCATCTATTCCGAAGCACTCACGATACTCACACCACTCACCCTGACCGGTGAAAGCGCGAACGGCGTCATCGTCGACGGCGCAAGCGCATTCTATGTCATCGCCATCTCAGCCAACAACGTCCAGATCAACACCCTGACCGTGCAAAACGGAGCCATCGGTATCCACAACGAGAACGCAGGAGACACCACCGTCACTGCATGTCGTTTCACGGCGCTCACCTGCGGTGTAGGATTCAACTCCATCATCACAGCCACAATAACCGACTGTGAATTCTTCGACCTTACCGGCTCCGGCGTCAACTTCGCAGCCTCAACACACATCACCTGTCAAAGTTCCAGCTTCAACCGCATGCAGAACGGAGTCTACTGCTCATCCTCATCAGACGCCCTAATCCAAGACTGCATCTTTGACAACCTCACCTACGTCGATCAATATAATTGCGGCAGCGCCTTCTACGTCGAATACTCAAACAACGCAACCATCGTCGACTGCCAAATAAGCAACTGCAGCGAATACGGCGTCTACTACTTCTTCGCCACCAACGGCCTAATAGAAGGCTGCCAGTTCACCGACAACACCTGGAACCCAGATGCCCAATACCCGTCCTACTATCACAGCGTCGGCATCGACATCGCCTATACAACAGGCTGCACCATCGCCAACTGCACCTTCACCGACAACGACAACGGCGTCTTAATCGGTGGAGGATCACCCAATCTCGTCATGCGGGACAACGCGTTCAGTGGGAACCGCGAGGGTAGCCTCGACGTCCAAGGCTACGAGCTTTCGGAATTCAACCTTGACATCGATACCTCCAACACCATCGACGGCGCCCCCATACTCTACCTCACCAATCAACAAGACCTCACCTTGAATGCCTCAACCGGAGCAAGCTACCTAGCCCTCGTCAACTGCACCAACATCACGGCAACCGATTTCACCGTCCAAGGCATCCTCATCGCATACACCACCGATGTCACCCTCCAGAACATCGTCTCCCATCACTCTAAGACCGGCTTCTTCTTTTTCCAAACAAACGCTATCAACGTCCTTAACTGCGAGGCCTACAATACCTCCACAGGCTTCAGCGGAGCACCAAACGAAGTCTACGCCTGCACCGCCCACGACAACAACTATGGGTTTAACCTCAATGCACAAGTGGACGCCGGCGGCAACGTCACCAACTGTATCGCATTCGACAACAACATCGGCTTCTACGAAGCCAAAGGCTCCACCATCACCAACTGCCAAGCCTACCACAACGCACAAACCGGCTTCATCATCGGCTGCAGCGACCCATCAATCGGCAGCGTCATGCGCGACAACCAATTCTATGACAACACCTACAACTTCGCTACAGAAGGCTGGAGCGGACCGGGCGGCTACCTCAATCATGACGTCGACATCTCCAACCTCGTTGACGGCAGACCCATCTACTACATTACCGACCAACACAATACGGTCATCGATGGCGCGAACAACCCGATCGGAACTCTCATCCTCATCGCCTGCAATAACGTGACCGTGAAGAACGTCAACCTCACCAACAATGTCCAGGGCGTCCTCCTCATAAGCACACTTAACTCTAAGTTCATCAACTGCACCTTCATGCATAACAGCTATGGTGTACGGCTCTACTCCACCTCCAACCACAACACGTTTACGGATTGCACCAGCAGTTACAACGAATGGGGCATTGCGAATCAGGAATGGTCTTCCTACAACACCATCTCTAATTGCCAAATGAACAACAACTCCAGGTTCGGCTACTGGTCCCAAGTCTCAGATGCTAATATTCTCCGAAACTGCATCATCCACGGCAACGGCTACATATATCCAGAGCAAGGAGGCCAATACCCAGGAGAACTCCAGAATGGCGGACCCGGTATTATGATCCATTACCAAACCCCAAACAACATCATCGAAAACTGCTCAGTCACTGACAATTATGAAGGCATCTACATCTTCTGGGACTGCAATAACCAGATAATCCGCAACTGCACCTTCGACGACAACAAGAACAATGGCATTGGTATCCGTTACTCCCAGAACATCAGCATCGACCGCTGCAGCGTCTCTGGCAACAAATACGGATATGGGATAACCGAAGACTCAGGCACCGTCAGAATCACGAACAGTGCAGCCCACGACAATGAATACGGGATCTATGTCGATGCCTCATATGGTAATACCTTCTATCATAACAACATCTACAACAATACCCAGAACGCATTCGATAGTGCATCCAACACCTGGGACAATGGCGTAACAGACGGCGGCAACTACTGGGACGACTATACCGGCACGGACGCTGACGGAGACGGCATCGGCGATACACCCTACGATATCCCCGGCAGTCTCAGCAAAGACAACTATCCCTTCATGAATCTCAACGGCTGGATTGATGATCAACCACCTGTCGTGGAGATCTCCAAGCCCGGGAAAGCGCTCTACATTAAAGACAAGCTGATCTGTTCCTTCCCCGCTACCGTCATCATCAAGTCTATCACCATCATCATCAATACGACTGATGATACTGGTGTCGACCATGTTGAGGTCTTGATCGATGGCATAAGCAAAATCAACTTGACGAACCAGCCTTACACCTACCTATGGGAAGACCGGACGCCCTTCAAGTTCCGCCACGATATTAAAGTCATCGCCTACGATGATGCAGGAAACAACGCCGAAGAAACGATGCAAGTCTGGAAGTTCCTGTAAACCAGAAAACCTCAAAGAACAAGTGTAAACACTGTTCTTTCCCTCTTTTTCTTTTTTTTTCCCAAATTGCCATACTTAAAACATGTCAATTTAATAAAAATTTAAAATCTTAAAAAATAAAAAGAATCTTGAGCGTAGCTAATTCCCGTTTTCATCAATTCAACGATTCCTTATCAAATATTGGTGGAAATCGAGCGTGGTCTGAAGGCGGGAGCATAAAAGGTCGGTCGTCGTCTTTTTCTTCACACACGTCATATTTGCGTTTGGTGGCACGCCTGCACCTCTGATCATCCTAGAGTACGAGTAGAAATAACGGGGCTCTTGTGAGATTTAAACTTGAGATTGATATCATCCTTGCACTACAATTTACTGGTAAATTCGAGTTCCCTTCCCGACGGGAGCACTTAATACTCATCCAACAAGAGAAAAAACCGCGATTTTTTCAGACCCTCTGGGAGCATTGAACCTCTATTCATCATCCCTCCTGAAGGATTTCCTACCAGCTCTTCACTTCCCTCTTCTACGATCTTCTTGGAGGAACTTTTGATAGGGAAAACCGTGCCAATGCTTATCTGCTCGTATTTTTATTGGTTCCAAACATTTAAATGAATCTACCTTATATTATTGTATACACAAGAAGTGCAAAGGAGTTTGATTTCATGGCTAGAGAAATTGTAAAAAAAAGCGTGGTCGTAGGAATGCTTGTCTTATGTCTTGGTGTGTGTATCACCTCGTGCATCAGTGGTAGTTCGAATCAGCATCTGACCGTTTCTGATGGTCATCCAGAAATGCTTGGAGGGATTCCCCCTAAGGAGGAATGGAATAAGACGTTTGGCGCTCCTCACCTTGATGATGCCGCGTACGACGTGCAACAGACCAACGACGGAGGATTCATTATTGCAGGGTACGCCAAATCCTTCGGTATCGCTTTGTGGAATCCATGGCTGATCAAGACCGACTCCAAAGGAACCATGGAGTGGAACAAGACGTTTGATTACTACTCCCTCCCTTCGGTTTCAGGGCGTATATGGTCCGTGCAGCAGACCACTGACAGTGGATACATCCTCGGGTGTACGTTCTTTAACGCGACGCTGGCAAACTCCGGGGAAGCACGACCGTTTCACAGGATGAATCATGGATTCGTCTCCTCGATGGTACTCATCAAAACAGACTCCCAGGGGAATGAGGAATGGAACCAGACCTACACTGGCCTGAACTACTCATGGTGCTTCTGTGTTCGACAGACCAGCGACGGCGGATACATCGCGACCGGCGGTGGCAATGCAAGCACCGAGGGTTCCCCGGATATGTTCCTCCTAAAAACACACCAGGATGGAACCCTGCAGTGGCTCAAGACCTATGGGACAAGCGACATGGATGAAGAAGGCCACATGGTCCAAGAGACCACAGACGGCGGGTACATCATCACAGGACTGTCGGATTGCAACTACGCCACGGCCTGGGGAAAGATCTGGCTCGTCAAAACAGACGCCAGCGGTACCGTGGTCTGGGATAACAAATTCGAGGGAACCAAGGGCCAAGAGCGTGTCGGACTAGAGAACTACGGCAACTCGGTGCAGCAAACGCGCGACAGCGGCTTCATCATCGCAGGAGCGATGAATTACCAGGGGTGTTTGTTGAAGACCGATACAAACGGCAACGAGACATGGAGGAAAACCCCGTTTCTAACTGACGCCACGTTCTTCGGCTACGCAGCAAAACAAACCACTGATGGTGGGTACATCGCGACCGGTAGCGGGCTGGTCAAGACCGATAG
>JAFNFT010000103.1 GCA_017885605.1 Methanobacteriota archaeon
ACATTTTTATCGGCAAGACCATGGGTCAACCCGTAACAGTGGGTGCCTAGACCTCCCACTTTGAATGGTGGGTATTCCCAGCCGATCATTGCAATTTTCATTCCTCTTGTCCTCACCAAATAGCGCTAATTGTGTTTCCTGATAATTTCCACTCCCAAATATCTTTTCGCGCTCATCGAGAGCGTATGGTAATTGAACTGTTTTTGACGTGTTACATGATTTTTAACCGTAAAACCTACCTCATTGTTATAAGCTTTTCGTTTTTTTCCGCGTCCTTTTTTTTCTTAAATGTAGCGAAGAATCTTCCCCCGAAGTCAAAAATGACTTTTATATTTTTCGTCTGTGAATGATATGCTTTGGCAGGATATAATAGTATCTGTAAAACTCTGAAAAAAAGATCGCCAAACACGCAGAGATTTCTAAAAAAAATACGTCGAAGTACTATAATTTCTACTTTTATGTTGTCGCTGTCACCCAACACAAAAAAATAAATGTATTGGGTGTGGTGACACAGCATCCTCCACAGTAAGCAGCAGCGGGAGAATGCCGTAGCGCTTCTCGCGACAGTTTTATGATATCGTGGTTATCCTCTGTTTCATCTCTTGACTTTACGTCTGCTTGATCAAAGAGGGACCCTAATCGATATCAATTGTTACCTTGAACTTGCTTCTCCAATCATGTTCTCATGGAGATCTTCGTATCAAGGATAACAAAACATACCACCATCGATTAATTAAGGTTTCGCTCCGTTGATTTTATCGATATTTGTTGATGTGGTTGCGAAGCCACTCCGCTTTTTTTCTGGATTGCTCCGCGAAATCCTGCTGTTCGCTTGCAAAAATGATTTCCCGTGAGGAGTTAATTAGAGCCATCTCCCCTCGTGCATTGGCTCCGTTTCTGACGGTTTTTTCAATATCGCCGCCTTGTTTTCCGATCCCTGGGATAAGAATAGGGATCTCATCCCCCAGGATAGTACGAACGGTTTTCAGCTCCTCCGGGTAGGTTGCACCAACGACCGCACCACAGTTCTTATTTGCATCCCATTCACGAATTTTCTTGGCAACAATCTGATAGACAGGAGTTGAGGAGACGAGGAGATCTTGAAAATCACCTGCGGAGGGATTCGAGGTACGACACAGGATAAAACTACATTTATCTGTATACTCTAAGAATGGACTCACACCGTCCTTTCCGAGATACGGGTTAATCGTGATAGCATCCGCTTTGAGGGTATCGAAGAGGGATTGGGCGTATTTCTGAGCGGTGTTCCCAATGTCATTGCGTTTCCCGTCAAGAACGATGAGGATGTTGTGCGGAATGTATTGAATGGTTTTTTCTAATGCGTCATTACCTTTTTTTCCAGCCGTCTCATAGAACGCCATATTCAGTTTATACGCACACACCAGATCTTTGGTTGCATCAATGATTGCTTTGTTGAAATCAAACAACGGGTTTTTGCTTGTCTCCAATAGGAACTTTGGTATTTTCCCAACATCAGTATCAAGTCCGACACAGAGTAGGCTATTGTTCAGAGACGTTATATTTGATAGTTTTTCTCTCCAGTTCATACAGTCCCCAAGTGAAATAGTGTTTCTTCTATAAATACTCGTGTTTTCGTTAGCTATTTAACATCATAGAAAATACAATCCATCATATGGAAATCATCTATGCAGTGTGTTCATGGGGGCTTGGTCATGCGACACGATCCTTACCAGTCATCAGAAAACTCATCAACGAAAAACATCACGTGACCGTGATTTCAAACGGACGAAGTCTCGAGGTACTGAAAAAGGAACTCGGAGACGACATCCCCTACGTTGACATCCCTGATTACCCGATGTTGCTGTCTGAGAACACCAGGCAGTTTCTCGCAAAAAGCATGGTGTACTGGCCGGTGTTCATCAAAAGAATAGAGGATGGGCTATCGCAGTTACAAAAAATCCTTGAAAAAAAACACTATGATTGCATCATCTCTGACGCCAGATACGATATGTACAGCAAGAAGATCCCATCGTTTTTTATTTCTCATCAGATGCGTATCATGAACCCGTTGCAGATACAGCTGTTTGAGCGGGCGATGGAGCGATTCAACATGTTTTTTTTCAAACGCTACGTTGGCGTCATGGTCCCGGATTATAAAGAAAACGACCTCTCTGGTGATTTATCGCATCATCTGAAAAGAATCGATGAAAACACGATCCATTATGTCGGAGTACTGTCTGATTTTACGAAACGACCACTGAAAAAGGATATCGATTATTTGATTTCGATTTCTGGCCCGGAACCCCAACGAAGCATCCTTGAGGAAAAACTCGCCTCACATGCCCATGAACTTGAGGGAAACGTAGTCATGACCTTGGGGAAGGCAGAGAACTATTCCATAATAAAAAAGAAACATCTGACGACGTATTCGTTTGTGACAAAGGAGCTCCGAGAGGAACTGTTAAATAAAGCAAAGCTGGTGGTGTCTCGCTCAGGGTATTCCACGATCATGGATGTCGCAGTGGTAGGCACAAAAGCATTGTTCATCCCAACACCAGGTCAGATTGAGCAGGAGTACCTCTCACACTATCATAACACGCTTGGCACGTTTTACTCCGTATCACAGGATGCTATTGATCTCAAATCCGATGTGAAGACAGCAGCACAGAAAACCGGGATTACCAGGGAATGTGACGTGAAAAAAACCGTGGAAAATATCCTTGGTATTATCATGGATAAAACATAAAAACGTGTACCATAACAGCTTTAAATCAGATGAGTATTACCCTTGAGGAAGGAAATTTTAATCATGAGATGTTGGGGTTTTCTGAAATCATGGTATTTCTGGTTGTTCCTGATTACCGGGATTGCTATCGTGGTGCGATCATTCCCAGCCTGGATGAACGCCGCGTGGGGTGGCGACTTTGGGATTTATTATGGATTGACTTCACGGTTTGTTGAAAACCAGCAGATCTTCAACGAGTACAACGGCTGGGGCGGGATGTATAACTACTTCCCTGTCCTTTACATCTTCTCAGCACTTGGTCATTGGATCACCGGGGTTGACCTCCTCTGGGTGATGCCAAAGATCGCCCCGGTTTTCGGTGGGCTGACTGTTCTTATCTTCTATTTCATTGTCTATGACCTGACGAAACGACGAGACCTTGCGCTCTTATCATCCTTGTTCCTCGCAGTCATCCCCTTCCACGTGTATCAGACCAGTCATGCCGCGCCCTTAACCATGGGTCATTTCTTCATGATGCTCTGCTGTTATCTTTTCCTGAAATACATGGATCAGAAAAAATACCTTGTCCCCTTGATGATCTCCACGGTATTTCTCATCATGTCACATCATCTCACCACCTATTTCTTCCTCATCACTATCTTCTTTATTGTCGTCATCAAAAGCATCCGTACCGATCTTCGAACGATGTACCGGGATGTTGCGTACGTTCTTGCTGCATCAGCAATGACCTTTAGCTATTGGATCTTTATCGCGACACCGGTCTTCAGCACATTTATGAATAATGGACTTTCCATTTCGTCTTATTTTGTGATCCTCCTTTTCTATGTCGCTTTATTTGGTTGCCTTCTTGCAAATGCTACGATGAAAAAAAAGAAACCACAGTTTATTCACAGCCTGAAGAAAACATTCACGTTTCACCCTGCTCATTCACGAAAACGCGCGTTGATCTACTTTACTGCAGGGTTCGTGTTTATTTTCTGTGCAGAGATCGTGTTTTTATTCGTAAACTTCCCGGTCAGCGGCATCCGCATGAAGCCACTCTCGATACTCTATTCAATCCCGATGTTGTTCTTCATCGGGTTTGGATGTCTGGGTGTTGAATACCTCAAACATGTGAAGAACCGCTGGTTTTTCCAAGCCTGGTTATGCGCAATCCTTTCATCATTCATTTATTCGCTAGTGACCGTAAACACGACGTTGTTCCCTGATCGTCATGTCGAATATCTCACGGTCCCTGCGTGTCTTTTCGCTGCGGTCGGCGTCTTGTATTTCTTCAGATTCAGGGAGCATAAAGTGTCGTTGTCGCTTAAAAAACAGCTCTCATATCCCTCGATTCAGGTGTTGTTTGTGCTAGTCGTCTGTGGCTTGGTATTTTCAAACGCAGTGGCGGTCTATCCCGTGTACACGTCACTAGAGTGGATGGATGAAAGCATCCCGAATGAGACTGCTAATGCTATCAATTGGATTCACGACAATCTTGATAGGAATGACACGGTGGTTGCCACTGACCTGCGGCTGTCAAAGATGATTTGGGCAGAAGGCATCAACGCGACCTTTGAAGGTACCAATGATACCTGGACGTGCGACACCTGGGTGGGCTGTGTCGCTGATTTCGATGCTGAGGAGAGTCATCAGAAGGTGACGCATGTGCTCATCGATGATGTGATGCGTGATGTGTCGGTGAATGTGCGTGTGACGCAAAGCGTGTATATGACCAACGAGTCGTACCTGAAGTTTTCACAAGAGCCGTTTACGCTTGTCTACCGGAACGCCACGGTCAACCAGGATAACGAAGAAATCCATTGGGCGGCGGTCTACAGCGTCAACTGGACGTTTATCGAACAATATCTGATGGTAAAAAAATAAACGATTATCTCTTCTTTTGAAGTCCCAGGACTTTTTCATAGACCCCTTCGTACTGGGTCCCAACAGCATTCATAGAGTGCTGTTCACTCAACCTCAGACTGTTCTTTTTCATGGTGTTTCTGAGTGTCTCATCGGAAAGGATCGTGATAATGTTGCTGGCAAGTTGATTGCTGTCCTGTGGCTCAAAAACCAGCCCATTCTGTGCACTTGCTAGCTCTGGGACCGCTCCTTTATTCACGACAACGGGTGGTACTCCTGAAGCAACTGCCTCGAGTGTGACGATGCTTTGGAGTTCGGATTCCGCAGGCATGACAAACACATCAGCAAGCGTGAAAATATTCGGGTAATCAGCCCAGTCAAGAAAATCGATGAACGTGGTATGCGCATCCACACCTAACTCTTGTGCCAATTTCATCATGTCTGGTTTCAGACCCCCTGAGCCGCAGAAAAGAAAATGCGCATCAATACTTTTGAGAACAAAGGGGATTGCTTTCACGAGTACGTCAACGTTTTTCTCTTGGTTAATCCTCCCGGTATAAAGAATCAGTGGTTTTTCAGGAAGATTGAATCGTTTTCGAAGATAGTCTCCCTTGTTGGATGGTTTGAACATTTCTGTATTGACCCCATTCGAGATAGGAGTGACCGGTGTCTTCAATCCTTTCTGCTGATACATGGCTGCACCAGTCTGCGTCGGAACCGTCGCCCAGTCAACACGATTGTAGAAGTACACAAGATAGGACCAGATGTACTTCACCATGGTCAGATACAAACCAGAAGAAAAGAAGGGGGCAAGAACATTCTCCGGGAGGATATGGATCGATCCAACCAACGGGATGTGTTTCTTCTTCGCACAAATCATAGCACAGATGCTTATCGGGTACGGGGAGCAGACGTTGATAACATCGGGTTTGAATTCCTCAATGATTTTTTTCACATACAGAAGCGGAAAGGGAGCAAAATGGTACTTATTGTTCATGTAAAATGGCAGAACGAACGCGCGTGGTCTGTAAATGGTCGACCCGTTCTCCTCCTCGACTGTGTTTTTAAAGGAGAAAGCAGGGGCGATCACCCGGACATCATGGCCTTTCTTGATGAGTTCATGGACGATACGGTGCTGCGCGATCGCACCACCATCAATAATCGGGTAATATGATTCCGTGGTGAAGAGTATTTTCATAAGAGCCCGGTCCCGTGTTGTCGTATAACCAAAGATAACTACATAAGAGTTACCAAAAAACAGTAGGGTGATTATTTGAGAATATACGGGCTAATAGAAGAATACAGCGAGCGGGGTGATGCGAACACGTCAGTAGCGAAATACTGGTACCAACCGCAGCTGCGGTTGCATTGATCCATCGCGGTCCGCGCCTGCTTTGCTTCTGGTGTACGCAGGAACTGTAGAAACGAACCTTCCGTGAAATTATACAGATGTTTTCCCACGGTCCGACACGGGTAGAACAGACCGCCATCAGAGTCGATGATAACAGAGGATGCGGAACAGCCATGGTGTTTGTTGATATTATCTAAAAATCCTTTAGGTGTGGTGATCGTATTTGGGTATTTCTGTTTCAAGCGGAGTATTTCGGCTTGGAACTGTTTCGGGTCAGGATAGAAATCATCAGTCCCATCGAGATGACAGGCGGGCATGACGACTGTACGGGCGTTTACCTCATACACCTGTTTGACTTTTTCTTCAAGTACCGGGAGGGTGTCCCTGGTGACAACGATTTGGATGCAGATCTCCGGCCCATAGCTTTGGAACTCTTCCAAGCGGTCATAGAACGCGAGGTTGTCATGTCCCTCGTCGATGCTGATATGAAGATAATCGATGTGTTTCCCGTACTCTTTCATCGGTCGTTTGTCGAGAAGGTGACCATTGGTGGTGAAGAACAGGTAGAAAGGTTTTTGATGGGCGTACTGCAGGATTTCCCCAAGATCCTTTCGAACAAGCGGGTCTCCTCCCTCGAGACTTAGGACAATGATACTGGAGTTTGCGATGTTATCGATGACTTTGAAAACATCTTCTTTTGAGAGATCTGGAGTCTTTTCTCTCCAGACGTTGCAGAAGCTACATTTCAGACTGCAGATATGGGTGACTTTAAAGGATGCGTAGAAGGGGTAGATACACTCCTTTGCGAGATAATTCGTTGCTGCGTATCGCATGGTCTGAAGGTATTTTTTGACAGGTAATTTCTTCATAGAACTTCAATACAACGAGGCGTAATTGCTGAGAGGACATAAGGTTTTTTATCATCGGTCCCTTCTCTCTACCACAAGAGACTTATAGCGTCATTAAAATAACCCCCTTTAGTGACAGACGATAAAAAGAAATTGAACAAAACTAAAATCTCTATTTTTGTGAGTATCGCACTGAGTCTTTCAATCATTGTGTTGATCTTGTATTTTACCATCGATGCACAAACAATCCAATATCTGTCGGAAGTGTCGTTTCGTGCTGAATTCTTTTTATTTTTTGGCGCCGCAGTCCTGTTAAATGTGCTGTATTGGATAATTTGGGGTGCACGGTTAAAAGTGTTAAGTAATGCAATTGACCCCAAAGTTCATATCAGTTTATGGGAGGCAACCAAAATAGTAATTGCGAATCAGTTCCTCGCCGGTATTACACCGTCTGTTGCTGGTGGTGAACCAGTCCGTATTTATCTACTCAATAGGGATGGGTTGAGTACTGGTGGGGCGACCGCTGCAGTCCTTGGTGAGCGGCTGATTGATGCTATTTTTATTTTGGTACTTGTTCCGATTAGTTTTTTTGTATTTAAAGACCGGATTAATGTGCAATTAATCAGCTACGGATTGTCCATCGGAATTATCGTATTTGTCACAGGTATTGTGTTGTTTGCATTGGCATTGAAGTATCCGAAAAAAACAAAAGCGTTGTTGATTCGGATTAGTGAACGTCTGAGCCGGTTGTCGAAGAAGAAAGAGACAAGCACAAAGGTGGTTAATCGAATCGGTCATGAGATTGATAACTTTCACAACAGCATGGTACTTTTTTTAACCAAAGGAAAAAAATCATTTCTAGGCGCAGGTGGTTTAACTGTACTAATGTGGTCAACTGGTTTTTTAATCCCATCAATGATCCATCTAGCGCTTGGTCTCCCTCCGTTCTGGGTTGAGTCGTATGCTGCGCAAGCATTGATATTGAT
>JAFNFT010000104.1 GCA_017885605.1 Methanobacteriota archaeon
CAAACTTCCAGGAAGATGGATGGGTGAATATTAAATACGGAGAATGCGAGGTTGGTACGATTAATTTCTTTTTGACCGGGGTGTATGGGAAATTTCCCCTCGTGTATGTTGATGATGATAATACGAACGGTCCTTGGAACGGAACCAGGGAGTACCCCTATCGTACGATTCAAGACGCCGTGGATGCTGTGTTTGATGGGTATACGATTTATGTCATGAATGGAACCTATACGGAACATGTCCTTATTGATAAAAAGATAACCTTGTTGGGGGCGGATAAGAATACAACGATCCTGGATGGCGAAGGATATAGTGATGTAGTGACTATCTCGGTTCCTGATGTGAAAATCTCTGGGTTTACCGTACAGAACAGTGGGACACAGCTCCTGAATGCTGGTATCAAGACGCTTTCATTAAATTCGAATGCGACGATTGAAAACAACATCGTTCAACACAATGCGATCGGGATTTTCTTGAATTATGGTTATGCGCTATCCTGGAACATCGTTCGCAACAACACCATCTCGAACAATGTGAAAGGAATGTACACGCATTGGGCGAACAACGGTGAAATAACAGGGAACATGATCACTCAGAATGAGGAGAATGGCATTGAGATGGAATGCAGTAAAAATTCGCTTATCACAGGAAATATCATTCGTGACAATGGCGCCTATGGTATATTTTTACGAGGGGAGTCAGACCAGAACACCATCACGGGGATGAATACGATTCAAGACAATGCGATTGGTGTGAAAATCACTGAGTCAAACAGGAATGTGATCAGCAAGAACAATTTTATCGGGAACCTCCAACACGCATATTTCTACAATGCTTTTTTCACCACCTGGAAAAGGAACTATTGGGATGACCGAGTGTTGTTCCTCCCCGAGATCATACAAGGGTCTTTTGGTAAAAGAGAGTTTTCTTGGGTGAATGTCGATTGGCATCCGATGAGGAAACCATTGAGTAGCTAATCGAGTGCACATAATTCTAAAATACTTGATGCTGTTCTACTTATGTAAAAAGAAATTGGGGAGACCATGGTCGACATAGATCTCAAGGATAGAAAAATCCTCTACGAACTTGATTTGGACTGTCGACAGTCGAACACTCAAATAGGGAAAAAAGTTGGTCTGAAAAAAGATGTTGTCTCCTACCGGATTAAACGGATGCAGGAAGACGGAGTCATAACGAATTTTTGGACGGCCATAAACACCTTTAAATTAGGATATCAGGTTTATAGAATTTATATCAATTTTCAATATGTGAGTTCACAGATTAAAGAAAAAATTATTCAGCATTTTATAAGCTATAGAAATGTTTGGGCTGTTATTTCTTTGAAAGCAGAAATTGATTTTGATGTAATTGTATGGGTGAAAGATATTTACGAATTTTATCAATTCTGGAATAAAACTCTTGATGAATTTGAAGATTATTTTGCGGAAGTCACTATCTCGGTATATGTTGAGGCTTTTAATTATATGAAATCTTATTTGCTTCCAAATCACAATGAAAAAGAAAATAGATTGCTTTATCAAACAACTTGTAGTGGAAAACCAGTAGAAATCGATAAAATAGATTATGAGCTTTTAAACGAGATAGCTGTGAATGCTCGGATCCCCCTCATAGAACTTGCAAAGAAACTTGGAATTTCTTCACAAGCGGTAAATTATCGATTAAATAATCTTTTGAAAAATGGTGTTATTAGTGCCTTTCGAGTGAATATTGATTCATCAAAATTGGGGCTTTCACTTTACAAGTTGGATATTTATTTAAAGGATCATAAACAAAGGGCTGCTATCTGGAATTATTTAAAAGAAAAACCATTTTGCGATACTCTAAATGTTGCAATAGGTTGGTGCGATTTAGAATTTGAATTGATAGTAGACAATGTTGATCAACTTGGTAAAATAATGGATGATCTTTATTCAAAATTTCCAAATGCGATTAAAAAACAAATATTTTGGATTGCTGAAAAAGTTCATAAGGAGCGTTGGCTTCCAGAACTTGATTTTTAGTGTTTCCTCTAATTTCGTTTAAGTTTTGTATTATTCCCCGCCCCAAAAATTTTTTCTTTTTCAGCACATCAGTATAACTTGGGCATGATACTTTGAAGGGGCATTATACTAGCGGCTACTGCACCTGCGACCATACCAATTATTATTATTTCCATATTTTTCTCACCATCCTTCATTGATATTATCTATCATGATATACTTTCTCTGTCTTTGTTTATATACTTGCCGTGACAAAATGACAAAGTGAAAACAACAATTTTACAGGAGTAACCTCCTGATCCGCCTGTATCAGTATTGGCACTTTTTTTCATCGGCCGATACGAAGAAGAAAAGCATCTACATGAACGTCTCAATACACTGGTCTATCTCTGTCAGATATTGTGCAGCTATTGAATCTGGTGCGGTATATGTTATCAAAAAGACAGTCCGGGTTCTCAGCACTGCCACCTGTTTGACATACTCTATTGTTCCGTTCTGATCATGCGTATACGCAATTTCATAGGCTTGCAGCTGGGAAATGGATCGCCAATCCCGGTTTACAATCGAATAATTCACCCCACTTTCCAACAAATTCTCCTCAGTCTGATCTGCAAACGTACTAAGCGCACGACCTTCACTAAGGGAGAAGGGAGCAGCGAAGATCAACGAGACATTGGTAGAATTTCCAGGGATAAAACGAATCGCGATATTTTGTTCCTCGTTTTCAATCTGCTGCCAGCCCGAGGGAGGATTGATCGAAAACCCGTACACGCTATTGGTATACGACCGAGATGCTGTGTGTTGTTGTGTACATCCCGCAAGAAGAAAAATACAGAAAATGCTTAATCCGAGGATACTAAGGGCTTTCTTCATACTCCCATCATAAGAGAATGTCATCCTCTATAAAAGAAATCCGTTGACATCCCGAGATGTCAAAAATGGAGCTATCTTGCTGTTTTTCATCAAAATAAAAGCATAGGAAGGCAGGTACGATCCCTTCCCCTCTCTTTTCTTTTTTTTCCCACGTTTTTTCATGGAGAATTCTGCTGAACGAACCTCTTTATATGTTTTATTGTACACCCAGTACCGATTTTTTCTTTCCTTCCTGATGAAATACTATCAAAAAGGTAAAAAACCGCATTAAAAAAAAAAACTCATCAGTGTTTGTACAATGATCGTCCAAAAGAATCCATGGCAACAACAAGGGGGCCGAGCTCTTTCACCTCAAGGATCCAGACTGCCTCAGGCATCCCAAGCTCCTCAAGCCAGTACACCTGAGAAACATCGGTGATTTTCTCTGCGGCAAGCACACCAGCCCCTCCAGGGAACGCGGTGTACACCGACCCGGTTTTTTTCAGTGCTTTTCCGGTTCGCTCCCCCATACCCCCCTTCCCAATAATCAGATGGAAACCGAAACGATCAAGAAGGATGTCTTCAAATTCCTCCATGCGACTGCTCGTCGTTGGCCCAGCAGACACCGCGATCCATCGTCCGTTCTCCTTCTTCATCAACGGCCCACAGTGGTACAATCCCATAGCCGACGGATCAAAGGGGAGATCCTTTGGTTTCATCCCCCGCATCTTCATATGAGCGCTGTCACGTGCGGTAAAAATCTTCCCTGTGATATAGAGGACATCGTTCACCTGTAATTTTTTCGCTATCTCTGATGATAAGGGCAGGTTCACATGGTATTCCATGTTATTTCACCTCCCAGCTGCCATCGTTATGAACAACCATGGATGCTCGTCGGTCTGCCCAGCATTGGATCACCACGCCGACTGGGAGACTCGCAGGGTGACGATGTGCCACCTCGACATGGGCATCAAGCGCGGTGATTTTCCCGCCAAGCCCCATCGGGCCGATACCGGTTTTGTTGATGATCCCAAGCAATTCCTCTTCAAGGAGCGCGATGGATGGTTCGATATGGTAAGTACCCACTGGTCTGAGCAACGCTCGTTTCCCAAGGTTCATGGCCAAATCGGCACTCCCACCGATGCCAACACCAACCACGATCGGGGGGCAGGGTCTGCCGCCAGCCTTTTTTACGACATCGACGACAAATTGTTTTACGCCCTCAATCCCGACGCTAGGGGAAAGCATCCCTAGTGCACTCATATTCTCGCTGCCACTGCCTTTTGGTAACATCGTAATATGTACAAGGTCCCCTGGCTCGAAATCCCAAAGGATATGAGGGAGATACGACCCAAGATTATCACCATGATTTGTACTGGTCATCGGATCAACCGTGTTTGGTCGTAACGGGATTTCCCGGGTCGCACGGACAACCGCTTGTTCAATTGTTTGTTTTAAAATTCCTGGTGCGCGAAAGTCGGTCCCGATTGTTACAAAAAACGTTAGAATTCCGGTATCCTGACACATCGGACAGCGTTTTTTCTGTGCCATTTCAACATTCGCAAGCATTGCCTCAAGCTGTATCTTTGCAGCGCCAGTTTCAACGGAATAGGCTTGTTTCAACGCGGTGATAACATCTGGCGGAATCTCTGTTTCTGCTTTACGAATCAACTGCAGAATCCCTTCCTCAAGGTGTTTTCGGTCCATGGGAACTCAACAGAACCATATCACATGAAACAGAAAAGGTTTTGCTTTACAAAAAAAAGAAAAAGAATAAAAAAGGGAAGAGAAAGTGGTTTTACCGTGCTTTCCCGATTTCATCAACTGATTCTGGGTTTGCCAAGGTTGAGGTGTCACCGACTTCTTGACCTAGTGCTTTTGCCCGGATGACCCGTCGCATGATCTTTCCGCTTCGAGTCTTTGGAACGTCGGACACGAACCAGATCTCATCAGGTCGTGCGAGTTTTCCCATTTCTTTTGCTACATGGTCCCGGAGTATTTTCTTGAGCTCTTCGGTCGGCTCTATTCCTTTCTTCAGCACCACATACGAGGTGATTGATTCTCCTTTCTCCTCATGTGGTTTTCCGATGACTGCTGCCTCAGCGACCATTGGATGGCTGACTAGGGCGGACTCGACTTCGGAGTTTCCAATACGGTGACCGGAGATCTTTAAGACATCATCTGCTCGTCCTTGGATCCAGAAGTATCCATCACTGTCTTGGCGGGTGACGTCACCAGCGAGGTAGACGCCTTTGTATTTTCCCCAGTAGGTTNNGGGTGCAGTAAGACAAGGTTCCCACCGCCGTTGACGACCGGTATGCCTTGATTGTCGTACACAGCGGCAGCCATCCCCGGTAAGGCACGTGTTGCAGACCCAGGTTTTAATGGAGTGATTGGCAAAGGTGAGATGACGAAATGCCCTGTTTCGGTTTGCCACCA
>JAFNFT010000105.1 GCA_017885605.1 Methanobacteriota archaeon
CTTTCTTTATTTTCCTCCTGGTACACTGATAGCACGTGCGGGATTAACATGTAGGGAAAAAAAACATCTAATACAACTGTAACAGAAGCAAGTTAAAAAAAAGAGCCGGTAGTTGTCGCCCACATATACGAATCACCTAGGTGTTTTAAACGTTTTCGAAATTTATCAATCTAGGGAATAACATTTTTGAATATCTCGTCTATGATGGAATATGAAAAAAATGCCAAAAGGACGTCTTGTTTTTGTTGGTCTTGGTTTGTACGATGAAACAGATCTATCATTAAAAGGTTTAGAGGCAATCAAACACTGCGATACGGTCTTCGCTGAGTTTTATACCACAAAACTTGGAAAGTTTGATAAAAAATCCTTTGAGAACCTCATCGGGGCAAAAATTGAGGTACTCTCACGGGAAGAAACTGAAAAAGGAGATAAAATTATCGACGCTGCCACACAGAATTCTGTCGCCTTTCTCACAGGAGGAGACCCCATGATAGCAACGACACANNATTGACCTACGACTCCGTGCAATAAAAAAAGGGATACCTACACAAATTATTCATAGCAGTAGTGTAGCCACTGCTGTCCCTGGACTTCTTGGTCTGCAGAACTATAAATTCGGTAGAACGACAACACTTGCTTTCGCTGAAAAAGAATACTTTCCAACAAGCCCATATACAGTGATTTATAATAATAAAAAAATGGGATTGCATTCGCTCATTCTCCTAGATATCCGAGCAGAAAAAAACCAGTACATGACCGCAAACGAAGGATTTGAATTACTACTGAAAATGGAGAAAAAACTCAAGAAACATCTCATCACCGATGACACTATTGCCTGTGTCGTCGCACGCGCAGGTGCATCTCATCCACGGGTTGTCGCAAACACCATCTGTAGCTTACAGTCGATGGATTTCGGTCCCCCCTTACATACGATCGTCATTCCAGGCAATTTACACTTCATGGAAATCGAAGCGCTCGAGCTCTGTGCGGATTTACCACCTGAAATCAAAAGAAAAATACAAAAACTATAATAACCCTGCATAATATTCCGCGCTTGAACGGTAAAAGTGGTATGGATGCAACAAGAAAAAAATGACTTTGTCGGTCTTATCTATGGTGATGTTGGTTCAACAAAATTTAACTTCACCGTCGATGGTCGTAATCTTCGGAAGTTCGATTATGTCGCTGCACCACACGAAGAAGGGTATGTACTTGCACAGGTCATGGACATCAAAGGATATTCAGATTTAAAATTTGAGGACGCAATAACTATAAAAACAAACGGACCTGTTCCTCCAATAAAAAGCGATATTTCTGCATATGCGGAAGTGATTGGCTACCGTGACAAGGAAGGACATTTACAAGCACCACGGAGCCCGTTTGAAGCAGGAGCGCAGATTACACTCGCTCGTGAGGACCTTATCCGCCACGTTCTTGGACTACAATCAGAAAAAGAAAACGGGGCGTACCTTGGTCTTCTGAAAGGACATGATCTCCCAGTCTATCTGAATATTGATTCATTGGTACAAAAAC
The DNA here is from genome assembly GCA_017885605.1 of Methanobacteriota archaeon. GTDB lineage: Archaea > Thermoplasmatota > E2 > DHVEG-1 > DHVEG-1 > SM1-50. Next base: position 1,534 of record JAFNFT010000105.1, read on the forward strand.
ATATTTGTATATTAGCAAAAACTGGTGGCGGTAAAAGCTATGCCTGTGGCGTTCTTATAGAAGAACTATTAAAGAAAAAGATCCCGTTAGTTATTATCGATACCCATGGAGAATATATTTCACTAGGTAAACCGAATAAAGATAAAAAAGATCAGAAGAACATGGAGAAATTCGGTGTAAAACCGAATGATTACAGTGGTCAAATCGTTGGTTATTCGCCTCTTCCCACAGGAGAAGGGACTACCCATTTGACACTCAACGGGATGAATCTTGAAGGAAGAGAGATCCTTGAGTTACTGCGAGCGAAACTCTCGGGCCCACAGATAGCTGTCCTATATCAAACGATCAAGGAACTCAAGGAGTTCAAACAAGTCTATAGTATTAGAGATATTATAGAAACAGTGGAACGAACGAAGAGCAATGCGCGATGGAACGTGATTGCATCGTTGGAATCATTAGATTCAATTGGCGTGTTCTCTGAAAAAGGAACATCCACTGAAGAACTTGTTCAGAAAGGGAAATGTTCTATCATCAATATGCGTGGTGTACCACCGGATATCCAGGATGTCGTAGTCGCACGATTAACAGAAGAACTATTTAAGGACAGGAAAGCCGGAAAGATACCTCCATTCCTTTTTGTCGTCGAAGAAGCGCATAATTATTGTCCAGAACATGGGATAGGTCACGCGGTTTCATCTAGCATGCTTCGAACGGTCGCTTCTGAAGGAAGAAAATTTGGTATGGGGCTCTGCGTGGTGAGTCAACGTCCAGCCAAAATAGATAAGAACATCATTTCTCAGTGTAATACGAACATAATCCTAAAAGTGACGAATCCAAATGATTTGAAAGCGATTATCCAGTCTGTAGAGGGTCTGACGAGTCAGACCTATGATGAGATCCAACGGCTCCCCATTGGTGTCGCGCTAATCTCTGGTGCATCCATCCAGATTCCCATTCTCGTTGAGATCAGGACACGAGAGACCGATCATGGTGGGAAATCTGTCACTGTCTTCAAAGATATTGATCCGTCAGAATATAAGGTGAAGATGCCAAAGATGCCTCCACCACCATCCAGACAAGCANNAAAAGACTCGGTTGGGTCACGACTGATGATCCTGATGAAACGATTAAATTCCTCAGTATTGAGGCTGAGGAAATGAAAGAGAACGTCTACAAATATCTTGAGTCACTCGCGCAACTTGGTGGTAACTTCTGCCATAAAGAGAACCCAAGTTGTCTGCAATGCCCAATGGCGAACGGATGTCGATATCATATATCTCATAGTAAAAAATCTCATACGCAACTGCAGAGACACGGGCTAGGGTTGTTTAAAAGAGATAAATCTAAGGTCGTATGAAAAAACACACAGGGTCTTTTTTTATCCCCTGCATACTTGTTTTAGTTGTTGTACTATCTGGTTGTGAGATGATATTTCCACCCATAACCTATGAAGCAACTCCGACGAGAATCAGTTATGATCTCTCTTATGGGTATCGTGTGAATACCACGGGTACAGGAAGATATGAGATTACTTATGTATGCGATACACCAGAAGTCCTCATTGGAACAACAACCTATAGTAGTATACTGTATAATAATGAATATCAGACGGGCACATTGTTCAATAATACCATTATCCATTGGAATATCTCTGGAAAAAATCCAAAAACCTTCGAATTAGGAATCACAACAAAGATTAATACAGCCAGTTATCTGGTTGCTGATTTGAATGGAGAGGATGCCTTAACAATCAGACAGATTACAGAGAGGTACCCCGAATTAATCACTCAATATACACAATTGCAGGCTAATGAGACGATACGGTTTATAGATCCATATAATCCTGATATAACGACTATAGCAAATACTGTCTATGAAAATGGAAAGACAAATAATTCATTCATGGTAGCAAAATCATTGTTTTCTTGGCTGAAGCAAAATATCGCATATCAAGTCCATCCTGATGAACGAGTCGTACGATCAGCAGCGGTTACATTATATAACAAACAAGGAGATTGCGATGATCTCTCATTTCTTTATATTTCGCTATGCAGAGCATTGGACATCCCTGCAAGATTCATTCGTGGGTATCTAATAACCGAGGATATGAACGGATCAATAACAGCTACTCCACATGCATGGACCGAGGTATTCGTTGGTCAACCAGGTACTCTTAAGGGATGGATTCCAGTAGAATGCGCCTGTTGTACAAATTCTATTGTCACTGATATTAATCAAAATTTTGGGGTGGAAAGCGCATTTCATCTACGATTATTTACCGATGATGGAAGTAACGCATCACTTATATCCTCGCTTTCTGGAATCTCGTATGTGACTCATGAACCAAATACATCCATCACCCTTCAATCATTTGCCGAGATTAAAAACTATCAAGAACTGGAATCAAAAAAACTTGTCATCACAGAAAAAAACAATCGGTACTACGAGTAATTTTCTAAAACAAAAACATTATTTCTCAGTATGGGTTTCAGATATTCTATGGTTGTGATCTTTTGGTTGATGATAAAACCGCAGAAGAATTTACAGCATACATGAAAAAATTCACTGATCTGTACATCGTTCTTTCAACAATCATAAAAAATCATACAACAACACCACATCCTCGTATTCTTGATCTTGGTTGCGGACCAGGCTTACTTTCTGTTGAAATTTTAAAACAGATCCCAGATGCAACAGTTATCGGAATTGATCCACTGATAAAGATGTTGCTCTTGGCACAAGAGAACACAAAAAAATCCAGTGTTCAAATATTCGAGCCTGTGCTTGGCGTCTCAGAAAAAATCCCTCTGAAAGACAATAGTATCGATACAATCGTCAGTCGGTTCAGTCTGCCGTACTGGAAACAACCACACGACAGTTTTTTAGAGATGTACCGGGTATTAAAACCAAACGGGAAAATCGTATTCGAAGCACTCAATCGGAATTTCCCGAAATGGAAACTCTTCGGCATCAAGGTAGGTATGTTACTTAACCATGCAGGCCGAGACGTCACAAAATATCACGCTGATGCCTATGCATTAGCACATACCCAAGAAGAAGTAGAGATGTATTTTAAGAAATCAGGGTTTGCAATTCTTGAAAAACAGGGTACGAATAACGAATGGAAGTTTCTCATTGTTGCAGAGAAAAAATAATAATTGATATACTTCTTTTTTTTATCTTCTCGCTCTATATATTCTACAAAAGGTATATATAGTTTATAAGTGTAATATTTTATTCAGAATATGAAAATCGATTCGATCATACAATTACGTTTAAAGAAATTGCTTACAATTAGCATTATCCTTCTTTGCAGTATACCGATTTTTTCGCCTGGTACAACCCTTTCACAAAGCCCTGAAAATACAAGTATTATATCATCTCTCGACATCGCTGACCAAGAACTTTACCTCCTGCGTGTCGAATATTATTTATACGTTAACGCATCAGAGGATGTCGGGATTTTTCATATTAGATTTTCTTTTCCACCTGATTATGCATATCAAGTTCCCCTCCTCTTAGATATTGACAATGATAGCACACCTTTAGCGATAGTACACTATGATATTGAAAATGATACCTTACCACCAAATAAAATTATTAATTTTACTTTAAGTCCAATGAAAAAGAATGACAGTGTCTTGCTTCATTTCTCTTGTTGGGTTTTAGTGAGAAATCATGATTTTACGGATCTCCCACCGTATGTTAAAATCCCTAAAAAATATCAATTACCAGATGAAACCAAGGGTTGGCTTGTGTCAACAAAACAGGTTCAGCTTCACAGTCTGCTCATACGATTGAAAGCGCGACAATTACATGGATTGAATGATAATCTCATTCGATATGCCGGTAGAATCGCTCCATTTATCAAATACCATAGATATGCTTTTTTTGTTTTTGGACTCAACACCGGGCTTTTACTCTCTCAAGATGCACGAACAACGTTATTAATTAATGGAGAAAACGTAGGAAGATCTCATTTAGCATGCGCATTTTTCAGAATCTATAACATTCCAGCACGAGTCTTGCTCGTTAACAATGATCAAGGATTCTGGACACAAATGCATTATATGGTGGAATATTATTGCCCAGGGTATGGCTGGGTGTTACTGGAAACAACAGGAGGAAAAACACCCTATGCAACGTATCATCAAGTGATCAACAGAGTCTGCTATCCCCAGGATGAAAAAGACACGAAAAGAGATTATATTTTTCCTTTTATGACAGGGGAAGAACGATGGTTATGGATCGATACCGATGATGTCTCTCCATATTATGTTGATTGTGATAGCGGAAGCAAAAGTCAAATGTTTACTGAATCACAGGTCTCAACAGAGCAAATGACTGCATCATATGCATTTGTATTATCTCAGATAGTGTTTCATCAATATCAAGAATATCTTGGAACAAATTTAACTGGTGAAGACCAACTCCATTATAAGAACGCGACATTGTATCAAAAACAAGCGATCTTCGCTCTCAAACAATCTCAGGACATTACTGATTATCTTATGTTTTTAAATATGGCATATGATGAATATCAAGAAATTCATAGTTAAAAAATATTTTTTTAATACTCACCGACTAGAAAACCGAACGCGTAATGTCTCTGTCGTTTCTCAGAAAAAACAGATTTTTCCACTCTATTGTCTTTTGTCCGCATTTGTTTTTTGACATGTTTCTTTGCCATCTCAATTTTCTCCTATGATTTGTTGTCGTAGAAATGATATATAAAGATACGGTGGGAGAATGTCAAAGTGAAAAATAGTATTGAATCATTACATTTATTAGCCTCTGAAAGTATTGACATATTTATGTCTGAACATGAACAGGAACCGAAAAAGACACCAAGACCGTTGTGGTCGTACTTTTTCTCTTTAATCCCATCAATAATTCTTATCCTTGGGTGTATTCCAGTTGTGGTTGTTTTTTATTTCCTTCAACATTATTTCGATTTTTTTTGGTTTACGAGCGTTTGGTATTACTTACTTCTCCCATTCGTTCTCTATATCGGAGCGGTTCTTCTATTCGTCTCTGAGCTTTATATCACTGGTGGTATAGTAAAACTCTTCAATATCACTTATAAACCAGGTACCCATGAGTATTCATTTAGAAATAAAAATACCTTCAACTGGACCCTTATTTGCGTATTATATACGCCATTTCGAAAACTCCTTGAAATATTTCCACTCGGTCGAATAAAACAAACATATCTGCGTCTTCTCGGAATGAAAATAGGGAAAAACTCACTTGTTGGTGGGGTCATCAAAGACCCATGTTTAACAGAGTTCGGAGATAACGTCACAATGGGAGAATATGCAATTATCTATGCCCATATCCATAACATGCAATATGAGACTATTTTTATGGATAAAATACGTATAGGAAACAACTGTGTAATAGGGGCAGGAGCTATCATTATGCCGGGAGCAACCCTTGAAGATGATGTCGTTGTCGCAGCCGGTGCACTCGTAACTAAAGGCCAAACGCTTTCTAAAGGTAAAATATATGGAGGAATACCTGCAAAAGAAATAATTAAAAAAACTGTCCAGTAAATATTTAAAATATTTATCTTCGTCTATATTCGTTTTATTTTTGTGTTTTTATGTTCGTATAGATGAAGATAATTTTCTATGTCCTGTTCGGTCAGCCGGTTATATTTCATCGTGGTTAATAGATTGCTATGTCCTGCCTACATTTGTATCACTTTCGGGTCCAGGCATTCCTTTAATCGTCGTGTGATCCCTGTGCATTTAATGAGGTAGTTCGTTGGACTTTTGCTGAAGAAATACTTCGGAATAGACTTTCACGCGGTGAAATAACTCTTGAAGAATTTCACAATAATGTCCAAAGATTATTATAGTAATTAAGCTATTTTTCGTAACCGTAATTCACCGATAAGGATATGTTTTTACAGAAGGAATTGTTAGAATAACTATAATAAACTAAAAAGTAAAAAAATTATTTGAATAATGTTCGATTTATATATTATTTTTAAGTTGGAGTTGTTGCCGTTGTCTGGTCTACGAAATATGCAAAATACTTTTGAGTATACAAATCACTTTGATATCCAATTCGATAGTGTGGTAGCCAGTTGGAAAGTGATGATATTACCATAATGTTATCTTGAGTGATATCTTCAAATGTTTGGTCGCCGTGGTTGGCATTTCCGTCAAAAGTACCTGTTATTGTCTTTGTTATTTTCGGTAAAAGAAATACGTATTTGTTGACTGCATAGTCAAGCAATGCAAAATGATAAGGATCTCCAGAATTGTCATTCCAACGTGATACAATTTCTGTAACATAAGATCTGCATTTTCCAAAATAAGGTAGGTTGCCTTCATTTTTTATGGTTATAGTTATCGTTAGTTTTGCATTTCCATCCCAAGTAACGGAAGAATTCATGGTTATAGGTTGCTTTGGAGTTCTTGCACCTTCTTGCTCAATTAATGGACGGTACAGGGCTTCAGTTAGTGGAACAGTATTTCCTCTTCCAACATAGTTTGTGTCACCACCATCAAGATAAACAGTTGGGACGGCATAAACTTTGATGAAACCGAAGCAGTAATCACGATTACGTTCTTTAGCAATTGAGTTCTTATTAACGACAAGAGTGACATAGTAGAAAGGATAGTCGCCACTTTGGTATATGTTGTGTAGTGCATCATTAGCATAAGGACAATTCGGACACGATGTATTAGTACTCTGTTCTACAAAAACTGTGTGAGTAAAATCTTTTGAGGTTGTTTGAATTTTATCATTATATGGTATTGCATTTACTGTTGAAACAATCAGCAGCATCATTACAAATCCTATCAAGATATATTTCTTCATATTATCTCCACTAGTATAATTAACTTAAAACGTGTATTAATATTTAACGCATGTTAATATATATAATAACACAGCAAAACATGGTAACCTCACATTCCCAGATATCGTTGACAATAACATTATGGTAATAACATCGGTTGCTCATTGGCAACCTCATATTGTCAAAGAAGTTGAATATATTGGTACGCATTTTTCGTTTTACATTGATCAAATAACCGGTGCAATGGTAGAATAAATCTGAATAGCTGCTGACTACTATAAGAGTGCTATCTATCAATTGATACGGTAGGGAATCTATTTATAATCCATCTTTATTTTTCCACATAGAGCAGTCGCAAGAATCACGGATGGAACTATGGAGATAGATCGATACAGAAGACAAATCCTGGTGAAAGAGATTGGTCAAAAAGGTCAAAAACTATTAGCATCAAAACATGCGATTCTTATTGGTGGTGGTGGCTTAGGAAGTAACAGTGCAAACCTCCTTATTCGTATGGGTATCGAAAGCATCGATATCATTGATTATGACACCATAGATAAAACCAATCTGCATCGAACAGCGGTGTTTTCAGAACAAGATGTCGGGAAATCTAAAGCCTTAGTCCTCCAAGAAAGACTACAATCAGTAAACACAGATGTGCAAGTTAAAGGAATTAACAAAAAAGTAACATCAAAGAATATCAAATCTCTTGTACAACTCGCTGATGTGATAATTGATGGTACTGATAACATCCCTCTTCGTTTACTTATCAACGAAACCGCAATAAAACACAAAATTCCCTGGGTTTATGCAGGAGTCTACGAGACAGTCGGGATGGTGATGGCGATCCTCCCAAAAAAGACCGCATGTTTCCAGTGTATCACCCCAAATATACCTGATTCGAAAACTCAAGAAATACCAGTACTAGGCAGTCTCCCAGCGACGATTGCTGCTATCCAGTGCAATGAGACGATTAAAGTACTACTCGGGAAACAACCCGCTGGGTTATTAATCTATGATGTCTGGAACCAATATTTTGACATTTTAGATGTGAAAAGAAATCCATGCTGTCCAATATGTGGAAAAAAATAAATGTACAGAAAGGACGAATCTTATGAAGATAGCGGTAAAAATATTTGGACGATACAAAGATATCACAGGAAAAGAAACGATACAACTTGATATCATGGATGGTAACACCCTGCAGGATGTCGTGAATGCTTTTGTAAAACAATACCCCGCAGCAGAAAAAGATAAAAGTCGGATGATGGTAACAAAAAACAACATGTTCGCTTCGTTTGATACCACGGTTGCTAAGGAAGATGAGATTACCCTGGCTCCACCGGTAGTCTCTGGTGGATAGACCAAATGAAAATGAATCGACTCTTAACATTTGGATTTTTTGTTTTTTCACTTATGATTATTACGACATCGGTTGTCGCTGAGAACCAAGTCATCGTAGATTTCTATTATTCAGAAACATGCGGATCTTGCAAACCAGCAGCTGATATCATCGATCAAGTCATCCTTCATTATGCAGAAAATAATTCAGAAAATGTTGTTTTTTTCAAAAAAGAAATCACCTCCAACACCACCAATAGAAATGAAATGAGAAGCAGAGGGTTAAGTTATCCCTCAGTTATCATCAACAACCTTACAAAGATACCGAAGGCCAATATCACCTACGATACTCTTATCTATATCGTTGATGAGGCCATAGTAAACCTTACTCCAACTGTTTATTATGATCCGAATATCACTAAAGTCCCCTTTTTTGGAAGAATCAATCTTTCACAGCTTGCATTACCAATACTTACGATTATTTTAGGTGCCCTAGACAGTTTTAACCCTTGCGCGTTTTTCATTTTAATTGTCCTTCTCAGTATGTTAATGTATCTACAATCACGAAAAAAAATGATGATCGTTGGTTGTATTTTTATTTTCTTTTCAGGGTTATTCTATGCTCTTTTTATGTTACTTTTATTTAACTCGTTTTACTTTACTAAACTCTACATCAACATTACATCAGTTATCGTTGGAATTGTCGCCTGTGTCGTTGGTCTCTTAAACATAAAAGATTTCTTTTATTTTAAACAAGGTCTTTCTTTAGGTATCCCCGAGGGTAAACGAGAGGTAATCTTCAAAAGAATGAGAAAACTTGTCAAATCACCCTCATTTGTGGTTATGCTGGGTGGAACGATCTTTATTGCCATCTCCGTCAATTTTTTCGAACTCCTCTGCACGTTTGGATTTCCTCTGTATTTCACAAATCGACTCGCTACTGAGAACCTCCCGATACTCACGTATTATGCATACATTTTATTATACACTGTTGTATATGTCATTCCTCTGTTTATTATTCTAATAGTATCTGTATTCTCCCTAAGGATAAACAAACTCACCGAGTGGCAAGGTCGTATCTTAAAGCTTTTCCCAGGGATCTTTCTTTTTTCGTTTGGGATTTTGATGGTTATTGATTATCAATTACTCCAAGGAAATAATCTTATATTTTTACTCATGCTTATCAGTCTTGATATCATTATAACAATTATCATCGCCCGGGTCTGGAGAAAATACAAGGAGAAACCAAAAGATCCACAAACCCAAGAGCTTCAAGAATCAGTAACAGAAAAAGAATAACAAACAATCATTATTCAGTGATCGATTGAATTTCTTTGAGGATTTTTTTTTGTAGGATGGGAAGAACTTGGTGTACCTCTTTTGATAATCCAATCCTATAGGAGATATCCTTTGGTTGGATACCGAAAATGAGAAGTTGAGTTGGTGCCTTATCGAGTTCTTTTAATAACGAAAAGACGGTAAGAATATCTGGTTCATGTGTCGAAAGAAAAAACTGTATTTTTTGATTCTTGATTTGCTCTACGGTGAACTTTTTTATTTCACCAGGTGTTCCTTTAAAATCAACCGCATCAAGAATCAAAACAATATCATAGTTTCCAAGAAGATGCAGCAGGTTCATCCCACTGGTGCCACCATCAATGAATTCGATAGTTTTCGATAATTTCTTTTTATTCTCCTGCAAGTACTTTAGTAACACAAGGCCTATCCCATCATCACGTCTCAGAGGATTCCCCAGGCCGATAACTCCAATTTTTTTCTTCATACAGCAAAAGAAATTATTTGAAGGAAACGTCGAGATAATGGGTAGAACAAGAGATACAGGGATCATATGCTCGTACAAGCATTTCTAAAGTTAATTCAATTTCTTTCTCCGGTCGATTGATTATCTCGGGAACAAGTTTCTCCATATCTTTTTGTATATTCGCATGGTTTTGATTTGTTGGGATAATACAGTTTGCTTTTGTGCAGTATCCTTGTGAGTTGAGCGTGTAATCATGAACAAGGATTCCTCGAGGTACTTCGACGATCCCAACACCCCGACCTGCTTTTTTCATCGGTTTTACTGGCTTTTCTTGTTTTATGCCTTGATCGACGAGTGTATCAATTAAATAGATGGAGTCCTGAATGCTATGAGAGAATTCCACAAGCTGGGCGATGGTGTTCATAAACGGATTGTAGTTAATCGCTTTGAGTTTGAAGAGAGAAGCGATGTCTTGAGCGACAGGATGAAGTTGACAGCTATTCATGTTGAAACGCGCAAGTGCCCCAACCATGTACGAATCACGGGCATGTTTCGCATATTTGGCTGTTGAATGTGGAACGATATATTCTTGCATGATTTCTTTATAGTCCCGATATGAGGGATGCTTGCCTGTATCTGTTGAAGCGATGTCTCCATCGTATAAGGAATACTCTTCATCTGAGGTCAAACCGATGTACTCGGTTTCTCGGGTGAATGATGGGAGATTATCAGCAACACTTAGAATGATGGGAGCGAGTTCGTTTGTAAGCTCTTGTGCCTCGAGCAGTCTCTTTTTTAATTGGATCAATTGTTTTTCAGTCGGTTGCAGTGAAAAACCTCCAACGACCAGTCGAATCGGATGAATGGTTCGTCCACAAATTAAATCTGACATTTCATTAGCCAGACGATGCAACTTGACAATTTTCAGGACAGCATCTGTGTGTTTTCCAAGCATAGAAAATACGCTACCAGCACCGAAGAGATCAGGTGCGACGAGATACCCGATGTGAAGAATATGACTCTGCATGTTCTCAGCATGAATCGCTAACCGACGTAGTGTCGCGGTTTGGCTCGTGATCTTCACCCCTAATGCGTCCTCGGTCGCCTTGAGTGACGCAAGGGAATGCCCTATCGAACAGATACCACAGATCCGTGAGGTGATTGGGCGAAGCTCGTTATAATGCTGGCCGCGTAACATGGCTTCAAAAAATCTTGGTGCCTCTACAACACTCCATTGCAGTTTTTCAATCTTACCGTTTTTCACATCAAGGATAATGTTCCCATGGCCCTCAACACGAGTGACATGTTCAACATGAACAGAAAAATCATTACTCATCGTAACTACACTCCTTTCGTCCGTAATTATACATCGTACATCGTCGTCGTATATCCTCATAAGAAAGCTTGTATCGTTCCAATACTTCTTTGACGCATTCCGTCTCTGCTTTCTTAATCAGACCGCGACATCCTTCACAAGGGCTGTTATGGGTTGGACAGATCGCTTTACACCCTGCGCGGGTAATCGGACCAAGACAGAATGCACCAAGCTCAAACTGACAGATGTTCTCGTTTTTCTTACATTCGACACACACTGGATAACGGGGGATATCAGGTTTTTTACCAAGAGCTATGGCGGTGATGACTGATTTGAATTCATCCCGATCTATCGGACAACCATAGATATAATAATCAAC
>JAFNFT010000106.1:0-10863 GCA_017885605.1 Methanobacteriota archaeon
ATTTATTACAAAAAGATACCGTCAAGATAGCCCAGATGGATGGTTACTCGATTCCGTTCACCAATGCCGATGTGAAAGAAGCAGAGCATAGCTATGTTCCGGTCGAACCAGGGAAGAAACGGGAGCTTGGTGAGAACTACAGTGTTCATTTCCATTCCGCAGGTCACATCCCTGGCGCACTCATGTTCGAACTGGTCGGGGAAAAACGTCTGTTGTTCACCGGTGATCTCAACACCGTCGATACCAGACTAGTCAAAGGAACAAAACCAGTCCCCTGCGACATCCTGTTCATGGAAGGAACCTATGCCGGCAGGGAACATAGAAACAGAAGACAAATGGAAAGAGAATTTCTTGAAAAAATAGAGGAGGTCATCAATCGAGGTGGTANNCACGCTCACAAGAAATCCTTCTCGTCCTCAAAGACGCTGGGTATAACGTCTGGTTCGACGGTATGGGCAAAAAGATCTCAAAAATCTATTTGAAGTATCCGAAATACCTCCGATCCGTGGATGACCTTAAAAAAGCACTAAAGAAAATAAACATGGTCCATTCAGAACAGAGTCGCAAGAGTGCAATGAAGGCAGAAGTCATTGTCACCTCAAGTGGCATGATGGACGGTGGCCCTGTTTTATCCTACATGAACAAATTGAAGAATGATAAGAAAAGTGCGGTGCTTCTCACCGGGTATCAAATCCCAGGGACAAACAGCAGGCTTCTGATAGAAAAAGGGAAGCTTAATTTCTACGGTGTCACCGAAAAAGTGAACTGTGAGGTCAAATACTATGATTTCTCTGCACATGCAGGTCATAGTGAACTGGTTGAGTTCGCGAAGAGATGTAACCCAGAAAAAATCGTACTCTTCCACAGCTCTGATCGTACACCGCTAGTAGAATCGTTGAAAGATACCGCCGAAGTCCTCACCCCCATGCGAGGGGAACAGTTTTCCTTATAACAACTCCGTACCATGATTTTGAAAAATGATTAAAGAAAGAGAATACAAAAGGTGTCAACAACCATGACTGATGAAATGACCCAGCGGCAGATCTACGACCTGAGACGACAGCTGGAAGAGTTGAAGAAATGCAGAGGGAAACACACAGAGCTCATCTCATTGTACGTCCCACCGTCAAAACAAATCTTCGATGTCGTATCCTATCTTCGAAATGAGTACTCACAATCTCAGAATATTAAATCAAAAACAACAATGAAGAATGTGTTATCCGCGATTGAATCAATCATGAGCCGGCTGAAAACATTCAAACAACCGCCACCACGTGGGCTTGTGATGTTTGTTGGTCATAAAAGCATTGGAGCGGACAAGACCGACATGGTCGCTTATGTCATCGAGCCGCCAATGCCAGTGGTCACCTTCCTGTATCGTTGCGACTCAGAGTTCTACATCGAACCATTGGAGGGGATGCTCACAGAAAAGGAGATCTACGGATTATTATTGATCGACAGAAGGGAATGTACGGTTGGGATGCTGCGTGGCAGTCACGTTGAGCTGCTCCGGTACATGACATCCCAGGTCCCCGGGAAACATGGAAGAGGAGGTCAGTCCCAACGAAGATTCGAACGAAACACAGAGATCGCTGCCCATGAATGGTTCGTGAAATGTGGTGAGCGGGCTAGTGAGATATTCCTTACAGAACCGGCACTGAAAGGCATTCTGATCGGTGGTCCTGGCCCAACAAAACAATATTTCGTTAACGAAGTGTATCTGCATTATGAGATCCAGAAGAAGATCATCGATACGTTCGACACCGGGTATACCGACGAATACGGGTTACGGGAGCTAGTGGCAAACGCAGCAGATAAAATGACAGACCTAAAGGTGTCTCAAGAAAAAAAAATCATGAAACGATTTTTATCGGAAGTGACCAAAACCGAGAAAAGCATGGCGGTGTACGGGGAACACCAAGTCAGAAAAGCCCTTGAGATGGGCGTGATTGATACCTTGCTCCTCTCAGAGAACCTACGAAAGTATCGAGTGACTATGAAGTGTCAGACCTGCGCATATACCCAAGAGAAAACCATGACTGAGGAAGCCATGGAAGATTTTACGCCACCTACCTGCCCGACATGTAAAACCTCACTGCCTATGGAGATAACACAAAAGGTGGATTTGGTCGATGAATTATCAGACCTTGCAGAAAAAACAAATGCAACAGTGAAACTCATCTCAAGAAATAGCGAAGAGGGCGAATCCTTGTATGCTGCCTTCAGTGGCCTTGCTGGAATCCTGCGATACCCGATTGAATTATAAAAAATTTTCCGGCATCATAGGGAGAGACTTAAAACCGATGGTTTTATAAATACTGAAATATATTATTCATATTGATATTCAATGACATCTCGAGACGATTTCAAGTCATTTATCCCGGCTGAGAAGAAGATACCAGAATTAACAATTAAAGCAGTGCTGGTCGGGGCTCTTCTTGCCATTATTCTCGGAGCAGCAAACGCGTACCTTGGTTTATACGCCGGAATGACAGTGTCCGCGGTTATCCCTGGGGCAGTGATGGCGTTTGCGTTTCTCAAACCATTCAAAGGGACGATTCTAGAAGTCAATATAGGGATGATGGGTGCAGCCGCTGGTGAAGCACTCGCTGCTGGAGTTATTTTTACGATCCCTGCCTTGGTTCTCATGGGAACCTGGACAGAGGTTCATTACCTTGAAACGACATTGATTGCGTTATTTGGTGGTATGCTTGGTGTGCTGTGGATGGTACCACTCAGACGCGCTCTTATCATTAACACCGATTTACCGTTCCCTGAAGGAGTCGCAGTCGCAGCGGTGTTAACCACAACGGTTGGTGGAGAAGAGACTGAATCAGGCAAGAAATCTAAGAGTGGCGTTAGTGGGGTTTGGCTCATCGTTGGTGTTCTGGTAGCTGCCTTGTTCAAATTCGGTCAGGTTGCTCTAAAAATATTTGCTGGCGCTGTCCATGGCATCGTAAATATCGGGAAATTCGACATCGGTGGCGGAGAAAAATCAGGTGTCTTCTACGGTGGAGTTGCCACATCTCCTGCTTTACTTGGTGTCGGCTGGATCATCGGACCTAAGATTTCTTCCTTTGTTTTTGTCGGAGGTCTCCTTGGCTGGGTTATTCTTGTACCGCTCATCGCCTTGGCAACAGGGCTTCCAACGCCGGTTACTCCATCAGAAATCACTGATGCACTTGCGTTAGGATACGGAAATTTCGATATGGGATCCCAAATCTGGGGATTCTTCGCTATCTGGGGAAACTACATCCGGTACATTGGTGTTGGCGCCATGGTCGTCGGTGGTCTGTTCACGATCTTTAAGCTCCGATCGAACCTTGCCGCTGGCATTAAAGAAGCAGTTGCAGGGATTAAAGGCGGGAAAACAGAAGTAAAGAAGAGAACAGACCAGGATCTTAATATTAAGTTAGTTTTCCTGATGATCGGATTACTCACCATTCCAGTCTTTCTTATCTATGCGTGGATTTCAAGTTTATGGGTAGTGTCCGCGGTCATGGCGGTGTTCGCGATTCTATTTGCTTTCATTGCCAGCGCCATTGCTGGATACATGGCTGGACTGCTGGGATCATCCAATAACCCGATCTCGGGTGTTACAGTCTCCGTGTTACTAATCACCTCATTAATTCTTCTTGGGTTCGGTCTTTCCGGAAATGCTGGCGCTGCCGGTATCGCAATCCTTATTGCTGCGGTGATTTGCTGTGCTGCTGCTATCTCCGGGGATGTCTTGCAGTCGATGACCTGTGGTCAGATGATTGGTGCGACACCACGAAACCAGCAGATAGCGGAAATCGTCGGTGTTGCTGCCGCTGCCCCAATTCTTGCATTGGTTGTCCAAGCATTGGATAAAGCGTACCATATCGGTAGTACGAATCTACCTGCGCCACAGGCATTTCTCATGCAGGGAATCGTCAAGGGCGTCCTTGGTGGAGAAATGGTTTGGCCGTTCGTGGTTGCCGGAGCAGTACTTGCGTTCGTGTTAATCCTCATCAACCTCCCAGTTCTCCCTGTTGCAATCGGTATTTACCTCCCATTCACATTGAGCGTTCCGATTTTTGCTGGCGGTATCGTCCGAACAATCACCAACAGGGCCATCACAAAGAAATACGGGTCGGCAGAGGAAGAAGAAATTAGCGATTGGGAGCTTGCTATCAAGCAAACCGATGTAGCACCAAAAGAAAAGATTATAAGAACTGGACTTCTTTTCACCGCGGGATTAATTGCAGGAGAAGCCCTGATGGGCGTCATCGTCGCGTTCCTCATCATCGGAGGATTTAACTTCGCGGTATTTGACTTTCCACCGATTCTACCAGGGTTGCTTGTCTGGATCTTCATCGCAGCACTCCTTGCCTACATCCCGTTGAGGGAAATCTACGCCAAAGACGACAAGTAACGGCTTACCGACGGTTGAAGAGTTTCTTCTCTACAAACCAAGACGATTAGAGTTCAAATGGTCGACAGACAACGAAGGCTTTGTCACTCTGACAGTCCCAAAATTCACTGGCAAGCTTGGGAAATCCTTCTGCAAAGTACTGAAGCGGGAGAACACCTTCGAAGCACACCTTGATAGATTTGGATCAATGATTTGGAACCAGTGCGATGGAACAACATTTGTCAAAGAAATCCTCGCGGTGATTACCAAGGAATTCCCTGACGAAAAAAACCTTGACCAGCGTCTCTTTTTGTTTCTACAACAACTGAGAGCGCTCAGTTACATCACGTACTAATCGTCCTCAAGATGCGCTTTTTTCACCTGGAAGACACCCGAGTCACGGTTCCATTCTTTTTCCGATTCATCAATCACAAGTCTCTTGGAAAACATTGGCCCGAATAGCACCAGTGTCTCATATTCTCCTCCTTCACCAGCGATATTTATCCCATGTTTCTTCTGAAGAGATACCAGAGCATCTATGGTTTTCTCGTCTATAGTTCTCCCAAGCCATGTCTCGTCAAACCCCTCGGCGAACACGCCGACGACGATGATATGAAACCCTGCTTTGACTTGGTCTCGTAACAAGAGCTCCTGGTTTTTATGCCACAGTGGAGAAAACGATTTTATTCCCAGCTCGTCACAGATCTTTTCAATACGGGTTCGTTGATACTCCGAGGCGATCGCTCCGCTGACCACCCCGTCAATCTCAAGATCCTGCAACACCTGTGTAAGATCGTCTAGCTCTGCTTCTTTTTCAGCAGCTGTTGCTCTTTTCACAAGTGGGATGTCGATAGCCTTCGCAAGCAAGTCCGTATATTGAATATTAAGAGAATGGAACATCCAGGAATCAGGTTTTTTGGGAAGAAGGCTGACAAGGTGGGTTACATCCCATCCATATTGCTGGGTGATGTACACTGCAAAGACCGAGTCCTTCCCACCAGAGAATAACGCTGCGACTCTCATCAGCATAGGTATCTCTTTAAACAAATAAACATTTCTTGGTGGTAGGTAGGCTGATGAGAATCGGGATACTCTGCGGACATCACATGCCGGATCTGATGAAAAAACCAGAAAAAATCAACGTGGAGACTCCCTATGGAGCCGTTGTCCTGTATACGTCAACACTTGGTGACCATGAGGTGTTTTTTGTCCAACGTCATGGGGAACAAGCGAATCTTCCACCGCATCGGATCAATCATCTCGGAAATATCCACGCATTAGCCGTCAGTCATGTCTCCTGTGTCTTTTCCGTTGGGACCGTCGGGTCGATGAAGAAAACGATACGACCGGGTGACCTGGTGATCCCCCATGATTTTATTGATACGACGAAATCCCGACCGGTGACGTTCTTTGATGACCGAAGGATCCATGTGGACATGACAGAACCGTTCTGCTCTTCACTTCGAGAGCTTGTATTAAAAAACTGTAAGAAACTCAAGGATGTCACCGTGCATGACAAAGGGGTGTATCTGGTCACGGAGGGACCTCGGTTGGAGACTGCTGCGGAGATACGATTGTATTCCATGGTCGCAGATATCGTCGGGATGACCCTAGTCCCGGAAGTGATCCTTGCCCGAGAAAAAGGCATGTGTTTTGCCTCACTCTGTCTGGTTTGCAATATGGCAGCTGGCCTGCAGGAGCGATTACCTGCCGATGAGATCGCATCCTTGTACAAGAAGAAAGAACCGTTGATATCAAAGATACTGAAACTTACGATTCAGTCTCTTGATGAGAAACAACCATGTCAATGTCCTGGTGACGTCTCCAAGGCAACATTATGAAACAGTACGAGCTTATCGAGCACACCGCTGATGTCGGCGTGAAAGCCTATGGGAAGACCGTTGCAGAAGCCTTTGAGCATGTTGCAGAGGGGATGTTTGATATTATTACTGATGAATCAACGATTGACCCCGTCGGTCAATATGATATCAGATTGGAAGCACCTGATCTTGAGCAATTGCTCGTAGATTGGCTATCACAGTTGCTTTTTTTGAATGACGCTCAGAACCTTGTGTTCGGGAAGTTCCAGGTGACTCTCACAGGAAATCGACTCTCAGCTCAGGTCTTTGGCGAGAAGTACGATACAAAGAAACATCGGATGGGTGCTGAGATCAAAGCAGTGACGTACCACATGCTCCAGGTAAGCGAAAAAGACCCGATTTTTGCGCAGGTGTTGTTTGATATCTAAGAAAATAATGGATTATGAAGAGAGTGTTTTCATGATGATACTCCGGTTGAAAAAGTCACAGCCCCGGTAAATGAATTAAAAATACTTTTGAGACAAAGCCGGTGAATAGTTTCAGTGACCTGTTGTCTTTATTTAAATACGTAGAAGGCAGTGCACCATATAGTAGGAAGCATCTACCGGACGGGACGCCTTCCTAGTTGAAGTTTCTTTTTTGCCGGATCCCACCGTCCGGTCTCCTCACCATTATGTTATACGAATCCTTATATGGGGGGTGTTTATACCGAGGAAATACAAAAAGGTGAAATCATGAGTAAAGAGAAGATTTCTGAGGACATGACTATTAAGGAAGTCATTGACACATACCCGGAAACCGCGATGGTGTTCATGAAGTACAATGTCGGTTGCATCGGCTGTCTTGCTGCGTCCTTTGAGAAAGTGAAGGATATCGCGACAGTGCATGGCATCGACATCAAGGCATTGGTTAAGGATTTAAATTTAGCTGTTCAGAAAAAATAGAATATTCAGATACGGACACGGACCTGTTCCCCTTATTTTTTTCTCTTTTTCGTTGTGTTATTCTTACGTGATGTATTTTCCAGTTCCCCGAGAAAAACCCGTAATACACTTGGATATTTGCTTGGTAATTTCCCTCTTCCATACCCGATCTGTGTGATTTTCATCGGCGGCATTTGCCCAAACGCGGATGCGAGAGTCGTGATGACCGCTGCACCGGTCGGGGTGACCGTCTCCTGGTTCCTCTCAACAGTATATACAGGAATACCTTTCAGAAGTTCGACGGTTGCCGGGGCAGGTAACGGAAGCAGCCCATGTTCACAGGACACAAACCCATGGCCAAGAGGAAGAGGTGAACAATAAATCGTATCGATACCAAGTAGCGTAACTGCGATGACGGACCCAACGATGTCGACGATGGAATCAACCGCGCCAACCTCATGAAAATGAACATCTTCGATATTCACATTATGTATTTTTGCTTCTGCGTTTCCCAGGTTGTAAAAGATGTTTTGACTCAGTTTCTTCACCTGAGGTGTTAGTGTACTGCGCTTGATGATATCATTGATATCTGAGAGATTCCGATGATGGTGATCCTCTGTGATGATTACGGTGACATCGGTCGCAGCGATATGGTTGCACTCGACTTTTTTTACTAGAATGTCATATCCGGTGAGCGGGAGTTTTTTTAACTCTTTTTTTAAAACGGTCTCATCAACCCCGAGATCAATGAGAGCACCAAGGATCATATCCCCCGCAATCCCTGAGAAACAATCAAAATATGCAATCGTCATGATTCCTCACCTGTTGATGAGACTAGCGAAATACCCAGCGCCAAAGCCGTTATCAATGTTCACCACCACGACTCCTTCTGCGCAACAGTTCAACATGGTCAGCAAAGGGGCGATCCCTTGGAAGCTTGCGCCGTACCCGACACTCGTTGGAACCGCGATGACCGGTTTTGAAGCAAGACCACCAACAATACTGGCAAGGGCACCCTCCATCCCAGCGATCACGATGATGACATTTGCGTGAAAGATTTTATCCTTAATGTCGAACAAGCGGTGGACGCCAGCGACACCCACGTCGTAGACCTTTTCCACCTTATTTCCCATAAGCTCCGCGGTGACGACCGCCTCTTCTGCGACAGGAATATCAGAGGTGCCTGCGGTGAGAACAAGGATAGTCCCGTTCTTTTTTTTCGGTTTGTAGCGTTGGATGATAATGGTTTTTGCCGATTCATTGTATTGAGCAT
This sequence comes from Methanobacteriota archaeon, assembly GCA_017885605.1. Lineage (GTDB taxonomy): Archaea > Thermoplasmatota > E2 > DHVEG-1 > DHVEG-1 > SM1-50. The sequence continues at coordinate 8,392 of JAFNFT010000106.1, forward strand.
CCGGAAATAATTTCTTTACCGAGGCATAGACGTTTTTGTTTGCTTTTGTGAGTAGAGTATTTTGGTCTTTGGGGAGTTTTTTTAGAATCTGTGAAATCTGAGGGATGGTTTTCCCCGGACAGAAGATTGTCTCAGGGAATCCTTTCCGAATCTCTCGATGGGTATCGATTTTTGCGAACTCCAAATCCTCATACGGTAAGGTTTTGAGTTTCTGTAGTACGGCTGACAGACTCGCTTTTCCTGCTTTGTAGTCTTGTAACAGTTTTTTCATTTGCCAAGCACCTCGTTTAAACTCCCGGTCCGGTATCCTTGAAGGTCTAAGGTGATATAGGTAAAACCGAGTGTTTTAAAACGTTTTATAATCTTTTGAGCATGCGTAAGGATAGTTGGGATATCATCTGGTAACACCTCGATTCGCGCGATACGGTCATGGTATCGGACCCGACATTGTCTGATTCCAAGTGAAAAAAGATACTCCTCCGCGGCTTCTATCTGTTTGAGTCGTTCTTTGGTGATTTTCACCCCGTAGGGGAACCGGGAGGCGAGACACGCGAACGCTGGTTTTTCTGATGACTTCAGATGCAACGAGGAAGAAAGCTCTCTGATTTCCTGTTTCGTGAGCCCAACCTCCTTGAGCGGGCTTCTCACCCCTAATTCGCTTCGAGCGCGAGCCCCCGGACGATAATCTAATGTGTCATCAGCGTTCGATCCATCGAGGACTACGTTGAGATGATGGTCTTTTGCGATCTGCTGTATTTTTTTGAATAATTCTTTTTTACAGTAGTAACAGCGGTCAGGTGAGTTGTCTGAAAACTCAGTGATATCAAGCTCTTCAGACTCTATAATCAGATGCTGGATCCCTATCTCCTCTGCGAACTGCTTCGCATCTGCTAATTCTCGTTGTGGATAGGTTGAAGACGTTGCAGTGACCGCAAGGGCATTCTTCCCGAGGGCGTCATACGCAACTTTAATTAAAAAAGTGCTGTCCAGCCCACCGGAATATGCTATGGCGCAACTCTTCAGGTTCAGAAGCAGTTGCTTAAGTTTATTGAATTTGTCTTGTGATGTCGTTTTCACAGGAGAAACGAGAAATGTCTCAGCTATATAATGCTTGTCTGAGGATTGTTATTTAAACAGTTGATTCAGTTTCTGAGATTTTCTCTTTTTCCATGCCCCTTTATGATACGCGTAGCTGATCACGAGAGGGAACGTGATGGTTGCTTCACCATACACCATCTGCTCATAGTCGGTGTCGACCTTCCCCCAGGAGTTCGCCTCTTTCAACGTCGAACCAGAAAGCGCACCATCGCGCTCATCTGCCACCGTGAGCTGGATCGCGTACTTATGCATGGGGGCATCGATCCCAAGGATGTCTGCGGCGACAACGGTGTCTTGTACAAAGTTCTTCGGCACCCCACCACCGATCATGAATATCCCGGTTTGTTTCGAGTGAACTTTCAGCTCGGTGAGTTCTCTGAAGTCTTTCACGGAATCAATCGTCAGATAATTGGTCTTCCGATCATGCTGATGGAACACGAGTCCGAACCCCGCGCTTGAATCAGAAAACGCTGGACAGAAGATCGGGAGCTCATTTTTGAACGCCTCAAGGACAAACGAGTCAGGATTCTTCCCATGTTTGTCAAGGTACCTCCCCATCTCATAGATGAACTCCCGGGACGAATATGGTCGCGGTGGAAGCTCATCAGCGATTTTTTTCGTCGTCATATCACAGATGCGAAGATCATCCTCATCGATGAAGGTATCATAAATCCGGTCAACATGCATCTTCTGAAGCTTGGAATCATCGACCCGTATCTCCCCACGGTAATGCTGGAACCCAAGTCCTTCGAAGAAATCCTGGTCGACGACGATGGCACCAGTTGAGACGATTGCATCGACCATGTTGTGACGAATCATATCGACGATCACGTTTTTCAACCCGGCGCTCACCAGTGATCCTGCGAGGCACAGGATGATGGAACAATCCTGGTCAGCCAGCATCGTATGGTAGATCTTACAGGCATTCGCAAGGTTCCGTGACTGAAACGCCATATGATCGAAAGCTTCTATCAATGGGATGGTGTTAAACGTCTTGATGTCAATATGTTTGATTGGTACTGAGAGTAATTCTTTTTTTCCGTCTTTCATTTCAGATTTCATTGTCATAACCACCAAGCAGTAATTCATCTGAGTTTTTCTTTTTTTCTGCTGGAATAAAAAAGCTCTACAAGGAGGTAACGGGGACCGAGTGTATATTAATTAGAGAAACGATGCGAGAGTAGAGATGGTCTGCGATGGCTGTTGATTGGTCCCTTGTCCTGTTTTTATGCATCATCATTGTCATTTTTCCGCTTACTATCGTTCTGTCGCTCCGACGATATCGTACGATAAGAAATCTCATGGAACAACAAGCTATGAAACGAAGTGGAACGGTGACCGGATCATTTCTTCTACCGATATTGAAGTTCCCCT
>JAFNFT010000106.1:10895-12154 GCA_017885605.1 Methanobacteriota archaeon
GCACTTGGAGCAACAGATGTCCAACAGGGAAGTGAGGAATTTGATAGGGAGTATCTGATAAAAACACAGGATGAGTCCTTCGCAAGAAATGTGCTCAATTTTACGCTTCAACAGAAACTCTTAGAGATGAAACAGCAGAAACCCCGGATCACCCTTCAGGGGACATGGCTTGCTGTTCAGATCCCTCACGTGGTAAAGACAGAGGAGGAGTACGATCAACTCCTTGATCTTGCGTTCACCGTCGTGGACCGAATACAGGGTCTTGCGTCCTCATGATTGTTAACCTTCCTCTTTTTGGAGAAACCGTAATGAGACAGAATTCATGCAGTACCGCTGACCGGTAGGTGCAGGACCGTCATCGAACACATGACCAAGATGCCCTCCGCATCGTCCGCACAACACCTCGNNGGGGTAAAGAAACTTGGCCATCCACTGCCAGAATCAAATTGAGTCTTGGAGGCAAAGAGCGTATTTCCGCATCCGGCGCAGACATAGGTTCCTTCTGCGGTCTGATGAACGTATTTTCCTGTGAACGGTGGTTCCGTTCCTTTCTTGCGTAACACGAGAAACTCTTCCGGTGTGAGACTTTTTTTCCATTCGTCCTCAGTTTTTTTTACCTTTTTATGCTCCATAGAAATCACCGTTTTGAAAAACAGAATCCTTGTTTCTATTTAAACTTCCTTATGTTTGGGTTATCTTTCCGTTCGTAACATTTAAACCATCTCCTCCTGTATCCGTTTTCTGTATGCATGAATGGGCGCTAGCGGAATCCATCGTGATGGCNNCGTGCACATCGGTGAACTGCAACAAATAGAAAAAGAAATCTTCCTTTTTGCACTCAATGAGTTAGCGAAATCACAGAAACCACCAATAAAAAAGGATGCGTTCCAGCTGAAAACAGACAAAAGCACGCTCACCTGTAAAAACTGCGGGGAAACTTGGTCTTACAGTGACATGAAGAAAAAACTCAATGAAACAGAATCAGAATCAATCCATTTCATCCCAGAAGTCGTGTTCGTGCATGCGCGATGCCCCCGGTGCGGGAGCCCTGATTTTGAGATAACGAAAGGACGAGGCGTCGTGCTTTCCTCCATCAAAGGAGTACGATAAAGCATGGAGCCACGCACCAGCGTCATCGAGAAACGCTTGAAAAACATCAACAGAATCATCGCGGTCGCAAGTGGAAAAGGCGGCGTTGGAAAAAGCCTGGTCGCCTCAAGTCTTGCGCTACATCTCTCACAGAAAGGCTACCGCGTCGG
>JAFNFT010000106.1:12166-39730 GCA_017885605.1 Methanobacteriota archaeon
TTCACTGAGGAGAAACCATCCCCGTTCCGAGGCGGTGATATCTCCAATATCATCCTGGAGCTGCTGGCGATCACCCAATGGGGATTCCTTGATTTCCTGATCATTGACATGCCACCAGGAATCGGTGATGAGACCCTTGATGTGATCCGATACATAAAGACCAGCGAATTTTTGGTGGTGACAACCCCGTCGAAGGTAGCAATGGGGGCAGTCGGGAAACTCCTCAACATTTTAATAGAACTTAAAAAACCAGTGCTTGGCGTCATAGAAAATATGACCATGACGGAGTCTTCGTTTATCGAACAGACGGTAAGCAGAGTACCGGTACGGTATCTTGGGAGAATTCATTTTGATGAAACATTGGAAGAATCTATTGGGAACCCTGATCGTCTGTCAGAAACACAGGCGATGAAAGACCTTACCGTTCTTCTTCAGAAAATCGATCTTTAAGCTTGAGACTCCTCAGACGTGGTTTTCCCAGAGAGTACATACCTTCGTGCTTCCCCTACCGTGAAGAGCGACCCAGTGACACAAATCATATCTTTTTGTTTCGTCATGCGTTTTGCTTGATCGATAGCACAAGGGACCGAATCTTCGACAAAGACTTTTTTGTTCGCATCGAAACCCTCAATGATCCCTTTTAATACCTGTGGATCAGCTGCTCGAGGATTTCCTGATTTGGTAACGATGATAGCATCGCAAATTGGCACGATCGTCGAAATCATAGTTTTCAGATCCTTATCTTTCAACACCCCAAGAACAAGGACCAGGCGATGATTGGAAAAATCCTCCTGCAGTGTTTTTACAAGCATGCTCATCCCCGCAGGGTTATGCGCACCATCAAAGAGAATCAACGGTTTCTCAGAGACAATCTCCATACGACCGGGATGGACAGCGGTAGCGATCCCATCCTGGATATCACTATCAGCGATGTACACACCACCCATCTGCAGGTGTTCAACCGCTGCGATGGCTAAAGCGATGTTTTCCCCCTGATGCTGACCAAGCATCGAGGTCTTCACTGTATAGTCCTTGAAGGAACCCTGAATCATAAATTCCTGGTATCTCCTCTGATAAGACTTTCGTTTCCACATGGTTTGATTAATCCACGTGACCGGCGCGTTCCGCTTCTTTGCAATCTGCTCGATGGTTGTGCGCGCGTCTTCTACTGCTGCGGAGATCACCGGGACGTGTTCTTTGATGATCCCAGCTTTCTCAGATGCAATCGATGCAATATCCTTCCCAAGAATATCGGTATGTTCTAGCGAAATATTCGTAATAACGGACACCAGTGGACTTACCACATTTGTCGCATCAAATCTCCCACCAAGACCGACCTCGACGACCGCGTAATCAACAGTACGGTTCTTGAAATGCAGGAACGCAAGCGCGGTGACGATTTCAAAAAACGTAGGAGTGTTGTTCTGTTTTTTCATGCGTTCAACAAAAGGTCGGACCAGCAAGACAAGCATCGCGAAATCATCCTTTGAAATCTCCTGGTCGTTGACGACGATGCGCTCTGAAAAACACTCCACATGAGGAGAAAGATACAAGCCGATGGTGTACCCTGCTTTCTGAAGAATCGAACTGATGTATTTGCAGACAGAGCCTTTCCCATTGGTCCCTGCGACATGAATGACCTTCAACTCATGATGAGGATTCCCGAGTTGCTCAAGAAGAAAGGTTATCCGCTCAAGACCAAAGATCCATCCGTACTTATCAAAGCTACACAGCCAGTCATATGCATCCTGAAAAGGGAGAGTCTTAGTATCCTTCAGAGTAGAGCACATCAGGAAGAACCTTGTGTTTCTTTTTCCAGGAATCCCCCGGCAGAATGATGACCTTGCGATCCTCGATGAGGAGCTGTCTCTGTGCAAACAGTTGTATCGTCCGAGGGAGAATCTGATGTTCCACTTCAAGGATACGGGCTGCGAGGGACTCACGGTCATCATCAGAATGTACTATGACAGCAGCCTGTAGAATGATCGGGCCATGATCCATCTCCGTGTCCATGAAATGCGTGGTGCAACCAGAAATCTTTACCCCATACTTCAGCGCATCGCGCTGACCATTGGTTCCTTTAAAGGATGGGAGAAGTGCAGGATGAATATTGATGAGCTTCCCCTGCCATTTTTTCACAAATCCTGATGAAAGCAACCGCATATACCCAGCACCGACCACGAGTTCGACCTGATGCCTGTGAAGGAGCGTATCGATTTCGCTTTCATGAGCAGCACGATCTTTGCCTTTGGGGTCGACAAAAAAACCAGGGATGTGATGCGTTTTTGCTCGGATTAAAGCAAACGCGTCACTCTTATCACTGATCACCACCACAACCTCTGCATCAATCATATTATGCTCTGATGCATCGATGATGCTTTGCAGATCAGTCCCAGAACCAGAGGCAAGCACACCAACAGAAAGCTTCTTTTGGGATGTTTTCATAGGTCTGTGATATCCATTGTTATTTAAAAACTTCTGTGACGACGCCCAAAGGAGCATTGGTTTTAAATCCAGTAGGGGTACAATGGGTCCTGGAAACGATAAACCCTTTGTTTTTCAATTGTTCAACGATATGCTTCATGGTCGGCGGCGATACTTTCAACAGAGACGACAGGTCATTGATGGTATAAAAAAACGGTGGCGCATCAGCCTCCTCTTCGAGGAGATCAAGGAGTTTCCAGAGCAGAGGCTTTGTGTGCAGCTCCTTGGTCGATGCAAGGGTCCGTATCTCTTGAATAGCTGTTTTTTTCTGAAGGCTCCCCAGCCATAACGGACCAACCAAGTCTGTGTTTTCCTGAGAGAGTGGAACATCTCTTGCCATGATGCTAGAATACTGCGCCATGGATGCATTCGCAGCGCTTTTCCCATTATGGATTTGTACATATAATCGCACATAATGATCAGTCGTGTAACACAGGAATGGTTCGATGCCACGGTCATACTTCGCAGCCTCACGACACAGGCACCCAAGAAGAATGCGAAGCCCTGTTTCATGCATCGAGGGACCATGCAATGGCCAGGCAGCGTATCGTCGGAAACACACCTGGGGAAACACGCCGCAGAGCGCTGCGGTATCAGTCGCGGTACACGCGATGATCCCCTTGTTGTACACACTTCGTACAGCAGCATCAAAAAAATAGACAGGGGAGCCAAACGGGTCAATGTCAATAGAGTGATATCGTCGTTCTAATAGGAGGCTTCCGAGATCTCGTTGGAACACGGAGATGTTTTCTAGCAAGTTTTTCTGGATGTTTTGTTGGATCAACGCGAACGATTGATCATTCCAGTCATTGATGGTGATCTCGAAATCCCCGCTGAGTTCATGGGCAAGTCTAATGCCTCTAATCCCTGATGCTGCCAGACCATCTAAGATATGAACATGCTTCGTGCTCGTGTTCAAAAGCCATTGATTGACCAGGATGGAGACATCCCGGTTCAGCTCCATGGATGGATTATAGAACGGTGTCTTTTCTCTGACGCTTGGTCCTTTCACAGAAGTCTTGTTCGTATACACAAAAAGCTCGGTCGTTCCCTCTTTTACAAGATCAGTTGGTCCGTCGTTCATGGTTAAAACAAGGGCGGGAGCTTCTCAGCCATGATCTTTTCAATCTTATACGGGAGCAGATTTCTGTTCACCGCGGTGACCTCAAGGATACGGATATCGTCCCGTCTGCGGATATCCTGCAGGAGCGGTGTCCGTGATTTCTTATGTAACGTGACCATAATCGGTTTGTCAGAGTCGAGAGCTTCGATGACCATCTCACAGAACTTCTCAGAAAGCATCTCCATTTTCCCTATCTCATCAATGACAATGATATCGGTGTCTTCATCGTTGATTGCTTTTTCGATTGCATGAACTCCGACGCGTTCCAATGCTGCGAGGTCAACACCGTATTTTCCGACCTTATCTTTCGAGTCCAGGTCAAGACGGGCAAAAACTTCCTTTTCTTTGGTCTGCCAGTCTTCCACATTAAAACCCACCCGTTTCTTCTTTTCTATAAGGGGGGTGGTGATCATCCCTTCGAGTTTATAACCACTTTTTTCAATCTTCTCGATGATTTTAATCAGCGTCTGTGTTTTTCCGACGCTCGGCATGCCTGTAATGCCTATCTTTGGTATATCATCCATAATAGCTGTATGTAATGCAATTTTTGTTTAGAAATGTTTGGATTGCAGTTGAACAAAAAAAATCCTGACGCTGAAAAAAATATTTTTCCGGAGGAGTTATCTCCGATCTACCTCAAAATATTTATAATATACAACCTATAATTATATTGGTATAAAGACGTTTGACCATGAAAAAAATAGCAGCCCTCTTTGGTATCATACTCCTTTTATTCCCAGTTAGCAGCATCGCGACTTCAGACCAAAACGTGATTTTTGGTGCAACAGAGCTTGCAACACCTGGAGAAATCATTGCATTCTCCTGTTCTCAGCTTTATCCCACCTTAGGTGAACCAGTATATCTTTTCATCACTGTCGAAGGAAAGGCAAAGGAGCGTTTCAATGAAACGATCGTTGTCACAGATGAGTTTTCCGGATTTGTCGCGGTTACTGGTGAAATGACCTGGTTTTCTGGTAATGTCACAATAAGTTATTTTAATATGACGGTAGGAAAGCTCCCAAGATACATACAGAAAATCCTGTGGTATCCGTCGGTGGTTGGAAATCATACATTCCACCTGACTGCAGGAGCATCTCCTGAGAAACAATTCGCCACCAATGTCGGTTTTGATGTCGAAGGAATCATCACTCCTTCTTTGGGATGCCCATCCATAATAAGTAAGGATAACATGAATCAGATATCAGTAACAATCTCAGAAGAAAGATCGATAACAGAAGAACCAGCTCAGATAGAAAAGGTGACGTTACAATCCATTGATGGTACCAGTTCGTATCCTCTTGAGAACCAACTCGAGAAATGGTCCACCTGGATCAAGGTAGGGTCAGATATCGTTGAAGATGACATGATCGTTTCGTATGATATTGAAAGCATCCCGGAGGGATTCTACAATATCACGGTGATCACAACAACAGCCAATTACTCCTGGCCTCATGCGGTACAAATAATAAATACAGAACCTGCAGAGTACACGGTTGTTCAACTCTCCGATATCCATATCGGAAAATATTCGAATTTCGTTAACAAGAAAAAGGAGCTCATCCGTCTTTTTACCTACATTAATGAGAACATCCACCCTGAGTTTGTGATCCTCACGGGGGATTCAGTGGATTGGTACAATCAGAAATCCAAACGGAACGTGTATGCTGATTTGCAGGAAGCAATCCTTCATAGCGACTCACCAGTCTACACGATACCAGGGAACCATGAGCGGTACGCCAACAGCCTCCTCTTCCTCTACTATCCCTTCACGAATCTGACCCCCTATCATCGTTTTCTCAATCCTCTGAACGATTACTCGTTGCACTATGGAACAATGAACTTCGTGTTCCTTGACTCAGGATATGAATATAGCAGGTGGGAGATCCAGCCGCAAATATGGAACACGACACCAGAAGGAAGCGGCCTATCGAACACCCAGATGTACCTGCTGGAAAATATCTGGGGCGCTCCTCAGATGAACCAGATGATCATCATGCATCACCCAGCGGTCGCCGACACGAACGATACAGGGTTTGGTGCGTTACCAAACGACCTTCCGAGCGGTAATAACGAATGCATCGCATTCAACCGAGGATTATTCATCACTTATTGTCTTGAGAACAACGTCTCGTTGGTGCTCGGCGGACATACCCATAAAAACCATGTGTTCACCTCTCTTGGAAAAGAGACCACGAACGACACCGCATGGCCGTTATTCGTCCAAACAGGCCCTGCCACCATGAGCCGACAGAACAACGGAGGACGCATCATCCAGATTCAAAACAACGATGTTGTCAGTTATGAGTATGTCCCTCTCCACTGACCGGACTTCTTTTTTTTACAGACAGATATATCGGTCCGAGAAGTATGTAGGAAAGAAGTGCTGCAAGAAGCAGGAGCGGCGCGATATTATAGTACATGCTGTCAAGCAGGATCGTCGCAACGATAAAAACAGCGGTAAGGAGATCGACCTTCAACCCTGGTTTCGGGAAACGAATCGGAGAAATCATCGCAACTGAAAGCAGTATGATACCGGCAAGAACAATCCAGACCTCTGAAGTGAGATAGGACATCAACACCAAAAACAAGGCACTCGCAGAAGTCGGCAGACCAACAAAGAACTGCTTCTCCTTTAACAGAGAAAAAGAGGAGAGACGAATGATACTACACAACAAAGAAAACACAATGACGACACCAAGGAACAGATGCACAGAGGGTTGCAAGACTACCGTATTGTAGTACATCTTATAAAAAAGTGAAAGAGGAGCAACCGACAAGGAGATCATATCTGCGAGAGGCTCAAGATACTCACCTATCTTTCCATTCCCCAACCGCCGAGCGACCATCCCATCAAGACCATCCGCTAGAAGACCAAGAAGGATCAATACAGCAGCCAGCTGGAACTCATTGGAAAACACCAACAGCAATGCTAGGAACCCGAGCATCGCGTTTAGAAGCGTCACTAGATCCGCAATGGACAGCAGTTTAATCATAGATTTCTGCAATGGTATCTTCTCCGGCCAGGATTCGCTGATGAACCTGAATCACGAGTGTTTTAATTTTATTTGCTGGTACATACAGGTCGACACGGGACCCTAGTCGAATCAACCCGATTTTTTCTCCTTTCTTCAACACAGTTCCTTCCGAAACATAGGGGACGATACGACGCGCAACCGACCCTGCGATCTGAACAATTTTCATCACCCCAATATCGGTTCTTATGAGAAGGACAACCCGTTCATTCGCATCAGATTCCTTCTGAAAAGCAGGCACATGACCTCCCGAATGATGGGTCAACTTCTCAATCGTACCAGCAAGAGGCATGCGGTTCACATGCACATTATGGATGTTCATAAACGTAGAGATTCTGACGCAGTCTCCAACATCAGCATCCTGATGATTTGTTACATCCTGGATTTTCCCGTCTGCCACCGCGACGATCCCATGACCAATGGATCGTTCCGGATCACGGAAGAAAATAATCAGCAGACACGAAATGAGAAAGAAAAACACGGACACAAGAAAGAAAAAAATCAACAGCAGACTAGTGGTAAAAAAGGAAGCACCTAAAAAAAGGAAGGAAAATGCAAACGATGCAAGCACCCAGGGCATTCCCCCCTCAGCGATATGGATCATGGTTTCTTCCCCACTAACCGCCTGAAAAAAAGCTCCACCGGTCCTTTCCGTTTCGGTAAATCGATGATACCGATAATCTCATCATACAGCTCCGGGACGATTTTAAAGGTGATGAACAGCAGGAGGATCAAGGCAAGCAGGGACCCTGTTTTTCCTATCACGTTATGGGCCATCTCAAAGGAAGTCATACCGCTTCCCACCATGTACACGACACCAGCGTTCCGAATCAGATTCAGAAAATAAATCGGAACTACTGTTGCCAATAACCCAAGAGCCTTTCGTTTCAGACTCGCCCGAGGCAACGCACCAATCATACCTACAAACAAGACCATGGATTGAATCGCAGTGCAGGCAAAGATGATCGTTATCGGAATATTATTGTAAATGATAAGGTCATGAGTCTGACTGACGTTCACACCGAAGAGATGCAGCACATCACAGGTTTGCGCGGCAACTGTCTCAATGAACCAGTCCCGTAATCCAGGGATGATGCCGTTCTCAATCGTAAAATAGATGATCCCCGCAAGAAACGTCCCACCAGCGATCCAATTCAAACACGAGACATGATCATTTCTCTTTATCGAGAGCCACTCATGATACGCCACATAGAGAAGCACGTAAACACCAATGATGCAGACCGCGGCGTTAAAGACATCGCCGCCTTCTGAAAAATACAGGAAGCTTGGCATGGTCCCCCAGAAGAATGAAAACATGCCCCATCCGATTATCTTCAACCAACTCGCGGTGTTTTTCTTCCAATAAAAAAAACCCACACCAAGGAATATCAAACCAAGAAACAACGGTACAAACGAAAGCTGCCGAGCGAATGAAGAGGGCGGGTAGGGAAACAGAAGGTATCCGACGATCAACATCACTGTCGGTATCAGGAAATAAGAAAGAACAACCCATTTATTGGTTTTCTCTGATGACACGTCCATGTAGTTTCGTTTCCTGTATTCTACGAGGAGTTTAAGAGAGTTATGCGGTGGTGAAAAAATTCATGATAACGCTATCCCACATAACAAGAATCAGGCCGACTAAGCTAGCAAGTGTGAGAGGGATCCAGTACGTGTAGACAATCTGATCGATCTTCAGTCGCGCGATCGAAACACGAATCAAGGTCACAGAGAAGAGAACGACAAGGAACACCTTAAAAAGGAAGAAGACGACGTCGATGATCATGCCTTCATAGGTACCAAGTCCCAGAAGTGCTGAGAGATTGTAGGGAAAAAACAATGCGACAATGATGGAGGCCATCACCACGGTCTTCACCCCATCCGTGAGATAGAACATCGCGAGATTCCTCCCTGAGTATTCAACAAGGAGTCCTCCTGCAAGTTCTGTTTCTGCCTCCGCGGAGTCAAACGGGATCTTCGACAGCTCCGCTGGTGTCACAAGCAGAAGCACAACCAGAAGAATAGCAAAGCCGATAAACCCAAGAGGTCCAGCGACCTGGTTCCATACGGGGGTTGATGCGATCGTGGAGAAGGAAAACACCTCGGTGACTCCTTTTTGCAGCAGATTCCAAGCGATCGTGATAACAAGAATGGCGAAAGGGAACTCATAGGCAATCATGGTAGCCATCTCCCGCTGTGCACCAACGATCGCGTATGGCGAACCTGAAGAAAAACCACCGATGACCAGACACAGAGATGGAATGATCAACAGATACAAGACGACAATCAAATCGCCCCCTGATGAAAACAAGGGGGGAAATCCACCGAGGGGAAGGTACACTAAAATAGAGAGAGTACCAATAAGTCCGACAAGGGGGATGAGGTTGAATATCCAGGGGATCGCATGATCAGGGACGATGTTCTCTTTAACAAATAATTTGGCGACATCCCGGAACGGTTGTCTGAACGGTGGACCGATCCGACCTTGCATGTGGGCAGAGAGCTTCCGATCAATCCCTTTATACACCAGACCAAAGAAGATGCCGAACGCGGCAAGACCTAGAGATCCAAAAACGATACGCAGGCCGATCTCGGAAAGGGCGCGTACGTCCATTCACATCACCCCTAGAATGAGCAACAAGACCGCGAGAACAAGGACGAACCAGAGGATATAATCACTGGTGTTACCGGTATGCATCTTTCGTAACACCGAATAGAGGGATTTCATGCTGGTGGTAAATCCCCAGTACAGGTTGCTTGCCTTGATATGCATCTCTTCTGGGGAGGGTTCCTTATTCCCAGACAGGAAGGCTTTGGTCTGCTCTGTTCCTTTCTTATACGTGCTTTTCCCGAACCCTCGAATCCCATAGAACAACAGAAAAGTGATGAGAAGCACAAGAATCCAAAGAATCGGATTCCAAAAACCACTGCCGCTTTCCAGCGTGAACATGGTTAGAGCCCCCCCACGACCATGCTGATATACTGCGCATGATCCAGCAATGCACTCACCGCAGGTTTCACCAATGTATCAAGAAGAAGATTCGGGAACAACCCAATAAAGATAGCTAATCCTGCGAGAAACCCCATCGCCAGTAACATGCTTTTCGGAGCTTCCTTCACATCCTTTAACCCGGGTAGTTCAGGTCCGAGAAATGCTGCATACAACACTTTAACGAAAATAGCGAGCAGTAAAATACTACCTAAAAGGGCGATGATGGACAGAATCGGGTTCAGCTGATATACGGATTCATAGATGAGGAATTTTGATGTAAAACCATTTAACGGCGGCATTCCTGCGACCGCGAGTAACCCAATGATGAAAAAGACAGTGGTGAATTTCATGGTCCTGGCAAGACCACTGAGATCATCCAAGGATCGTTTTTTTGTAACATAATAGATAGCGCCAGCAACAAGGAATAACAACCCGATGTCTACCGCATCGTTTAAGATATGGAGCACACCACCCTGTAACGCGACCGTTGCATACGACGTCCCAAGCGCAGCGATGGATGCCCCAACGGCAAGAAACATATAACCGATTTCTGCGACAGCAGCATATCCAATCAAACGGAGAAGATCTGTTTGTACCAATGCCATGATCACACCGATAAGGATAGAGACGATAGCTAACGCGATCAGTATCCAGCCGATCACCACATGCGCAGGCAGAGAAAATCTCAGTGATGTTGTTAACACGTTTCCATAGAAGGTGAACACAACACGAAGAAGACCGTAGAAACTCGCCAGGGTCGCACTCATGATAATGAGAACGATAGACGGCGGAGCCCGCCCATAGGAGTCAGGCAGCCACATATGCATCGGTGCAAGCCCCGCCTTCATCCCAAGAGACACAAGCAAGATTACCAATGCGATTTTATCTAAGAAGGTGAACAGCAGGAGGTGTGCGAGCGTCGCGATATTCAACGCGTTGTACTGCGCGTAGAAAATACCGATAGCGAACAGAACAAAAAGTGCGCCAATCGAACTGACCACGATGTACTTAAACGCGGCTTCTAACGCCTCCCCCTCAGTAACCCAGAAGGCGATGAGAGCACAGGAGGCGATACAGGAGATTTCCAGGAACACAAAGAAATTGAAGATATCCCCAGTCAGTTCCATCCCAAGAGCACTGGTTACGACAAGCAACAGAAGCGTGTAGTACTTATCCAACCCATCCTCCTGATGCAGAAACGACCATGAATAGATAACAGCGATAATGGCAAGCATCATGGTGATGATAGCCATAAAAACACCCATGCTATCGACTTCAAAGAGGATACGAACCAACGGAACACGAAGATTCTGTGCACCAAAAATGTAGATCCGCGGACCATGAGAAAGCACATCAGAAGCAAGCAGACCGACAAAACAACTCGTCACACCGAGCATGACCAACGCAAAAACATCTCGTACTTTTGCATGAATGCGACTGACCAACGGCAGAAGAAAAGCACTCAACAACGGAATTGCGATAATCAAGGCAGGGGAATGCTGAAGGAGCGCCTCAAGAACCGTCATTCCTTCAACCTCCTGATCTTCCGCACATCAAGCGTCCCGTATTTCCGATAGATGTGCATGACCAATGAAAGCATCAACGCAAGAACCGCGACACCAATCACAATGCTTGTCAAGGTAAGCGCCTGTGGTACTGGCAGCACCATTTCCGGCGGATATGTGGTCCCTGGCGGCAGGCTTGTAAAGATAGGTGCGACCCCGCCTTCGCGGTATCCTAACATAATTAAAAACAGGTTCACCCCGCTCTCAATGATAGATATACCAATGACGATCTTAATGAGGTTGCGCCGGAACACCACCGCGTACAACCCAATAAGGATCATGGCGACCACGGCAATGAACGGGATATATTCAATCATCAGCCCCACTCCTTGATACTGCTTGCGTGAGCCATGACAAGGACAATAACAAACAACCCGGCGATGACTTTGACACCGACCGCGAAATTCATCAATGGGAGAACCCCACCGGTGTTGAAATTAGAAAGGGTTGAACCGGTCGCTGGCGTCGTCCCGAAAAGTGTTCCGGATCCGGTAAGGAAGTTTCCGAAAAACACCGCACTAAACACCAGTCCGAGAAACGCAATGGTGATAAAACCAATCGCACCCAGGCTTTCGAACGTAGCAAGTCTTTTATCTTTGATATGGTCAAATACCCATGACGAACCATAGGCTACCAGGAGAAGCGCACACCCGGATACAACAATCGCACCTCCTTGGAACCCACCACCAGGGGTCAGATGACCATGAACTATCACATACAACCCGAAAATCATCGTAAATGGGAAGAGAATATTCGCAGTTGTTTTCACAATTTTTGTCATTTCGCTCAATGTCTCACCCTCCGGAAGATAAGCAGGACACCGGCGACTGCAGAGAATAATATCGTTGCCTCCCCGAGGGTATCAAAACCTCGATAATCAAACACAACCGATGTCACCCCGTTGTTCGTCCCAGTTTCGTTCTGAGTGTGGGTGATGATATAATCATCCATTTGTACTTGTCCTGGTTCACCAAAGGGATGAAGCTGGAAGATACCAAAAAAGAAAAACACGGCAAGGAGAGAAAAAACAAGAATCCCAGCAATCATTCTTTTTTCCATGTCATTCCTCCTCCATCCGCTTGGTCCCTTTGATAGCGATGATGACGATAGCGGTCGTAAGACAGGCACCCACCCCTGCCTGCGCGATGGCGACATCAGGTGCCTGGAGCAGATAAAATTCCAGGGAGAGAAGCAGACTCATTGCTGCTAATGCAATCGCTGCAGCTAACAAATCACGTAACAGGACAGCGATCAACGATGCGATGACGGTAAGGATTAAAACAAGGGTGTTGATGATGAGAAACTCTACCCCCATTTCAGTCGCCTCCGGTCTGAGAGTCCGATGTTGTTTTTCCTCGTTTCTCAGCTAACTCATCGATGACCGCACCAACCGGTTGGACGCCACTGCGATGTGCTGCACGCGCGATAGCATGTGCCCCCACCGGATTTGTGAGAAGAATCGCTATCAAGGCGGCTGCTGAATGAATCGCCAGTACCGAACCGTTGGTATCGTTCTCCCACCACATGTTCAGTCCGATGAGTACGACCGACCCGATAAGGAAGATAGAGCCGAACGTCGTACATTTTGTTCCTGCGTGCAATCGTGTGTACACATCAGGGAACCGAAGCAGTCCAATGCCTGCGAGCAGATTAAAGAAGAGTCCGATCCCGATGAACACAAAGATGAGGATGTCAAGGATCATCAGAACTCGCCTCCTTCAATGTACTTCGCGATAAATAAGGTCGAGATGAAAGAGAGGAGCGCGTAGACGATAGCCACATCAATGTAGATGACTTCCCGAAATGCGGCGCCATATGCGACCATACTGACAATCACCATGGTGTTGATGGTATCGACCCCGACCACACAGTCAGGGGCGGTTGGCCCGCGGAACACCCGAATCAACGCAAGGATGATACAGAGGACAAGGGCGATGACCACCAGTAAAAACGTGGTGTTCAGATCGATCATTCCACGATCCTCCTGACCCACTGTGGAAAACTCCCGCAGATATAACTGCAATCAATCGGTTTTTTCTCAAGTGCTTTTTTGTCTACGTTAATCCAATGGATATACAGGTCGTTGGTGTCCTCATCGATATCAACAGTTAAGGTCCCCGGGGTTAACGTAATAGAGTTCGCAAGCATAGTGATGCCAAGGTCGGTGGTAAGACCGGGGGAAATCTTCACGATACCGGGGTTGATTTTTCCAGTGATGACCCGGTATGCGACATCAAGGTTTGCCTTCGCAAGTGAGAAGAAAAACGGTCCGATGAGATACCCAAGGAAAAGAATCCAGCGAACTGGATTGAGCAGGCGATAATTGTTTTTGACAAAAACAGTCCTGGCAATGAACCCGACAATCAAGGAAAGCAGAATCCCAAAGATCAGTTCAATATTACTCCAAAGTCCGAGGAAATCTGACCCGCTGCCGGTTGTTAACAGGAGATAGATCAGAAAACATACGATGGTCGTAATCACAAATGCCCTCATAGTGTACCCCCACACCGATTCTGTTATCGTCCATATGGTAACATTGACTGTTGTTAAAAACTTACGGTTTGGACAAAGAAAAAAAATGTATGAACAATAAAAAAAACAAGAAAAAAGAGTAACATCAAAACACTTAAACAGTTTATGAGATAAGGGATATGGGAAACCTGTATGCATGTGAAATTGATCGGGTATACATCAGACCCGGAAAAGTTACCAGCGATGGCTGCTACCTTGACCCATAGTAAAACAAAACCAGAGGAACTGGAGAAACTTCCGAAAAAGAAACAAGCGGCGATTTTAGATCAGGTGTTGAAACTCGGGCATACCAGTGTCATCGAACATGCCTCATTTACCTTTGCTATCAGTGATGTGAGCAGGTCGCTTACCCATCAGCTCGTACGACATCGTATCGCGAGTTTCTCTCAACAAAGCCAACGCTATGTTAATTTAACTGAGCCGAACTATGTGATTCCTCCATTAATATCCAAGAATAAGAAAACGAAGGAAGCCTATGAAAAAACCATGCAGGTTATTTGGGAACATTACAACGAATTACTCAAGCTGAACATTCCAGCGGAAGACGCCAGGTACGTCCTTCCGAACGCGACATGTACGAATATCATGGTGACGATGAATGCTCGGTCCTTGCTTAATTTTTTTGAGCTCCGCTGCTGTCTGCACGCGCAATGGGAAATCCGCTTGCTTGCCAATAAGATGCTTCAGGAGGTAAAGAAAGTCGCTCCGAAGATCTTTCAAAATACAGGACCGGCCTGTAAAACAAAAGGATTCTGCCCTGAGAAGAAAAAAGATTGTCCACTTTATCCGCAGTGAGATGATATGAAACGACCCCATGTTATCATCAATTGTGCGATGTCGGCTGATGGAAAAATCGCCTCCCCAGCACGAAAACAAATGAGGATTTCTTCTGAGCAGGATATTGAGCGAATGTACCGACTGCGCAATGAGTCTGATGCAGTGTTGGTTGGGATTGGTACGATTCTAGCAGATGACCCGAAACTCATAGTTAAAGAATCGTATGTTCATCACCCGAAACAACCGTTACGGGTTATCCTTGATAGTAAAGGCAGAACACCATCGCATGCTCTCGCATTAAACACCGTGTCAAAAACCTTGATTATTACAGCGGAAGGACATAAGAAAACATATGAGGGGGCTCATATCGAGGTTGCGGAATGCAGGACAGATAGAGAGGGGCTAATCGATGTGAACTGTGCGTTGGATCTTCTCTATCAAAAGGGCGTTCGGAAGCTGCTTGTGGAAGGAGGTGGCACGATTATTTGGAAGTTCCTCAAAAATAAAATTGTCGATGATCTCTATGTCTTCATCGGACCTTGTATTATCGGAGGAAAGGACACACCGACGGTTGCTGACGGAGAAGGAATCAGCCCTGGAGAAGANNACACACAAATGTTTTTTCTTAATGTTCATTGTTGAAAATTGGACGAAATGGTTTTTTATCCCTATATTTTAGACATTTGACCAAATTTCCCTACATAACCTTTATTATTCGAGGTACCCCTTCCGACTTCATGGGGAATTTATGAAGTTATGGCACCAACGGGGGTAAGACGATAAAAATTTTAAGCGACTCTGGATTGGACTGTGGGAAAACGTTTGTCTCACCAAAGACAAAAATGAAGTATTTTAGGATTTATTTTTCCCCCTTCCTCCTCCTTCTCCTTATCAGTTGGGATATCAGCCTTAGATACCCACAACTGAGTTATTCTATGTCTAGGTCGTAATCGCTTCCTTAACAAATCGTATATATCGTGTTACCCTCCTAGTGCTATAATCATTAATAGGAAGTTATATATGGAGACACTGCATGATGTTTTCTTGAGGAAAAGGAGTCATGAAACTAACCGTGTTCTTCGTCATGGGATTTTTGGTTTCGAGCAGTGTTCTCGTCACTGGCTTGACAAATGAAGAACACACACACACGCAAATATTGTCTCTTTCATTTCATGAACTCACTTTCATTGCGAATGGATCAACCTTTACAGTGCTGATGCAAGGCGCACCAGCATGTGTGTACCAACCAGGAAAACCTATTCTTCCAATGTATACCACAACGCTCCAACTTCCTTTTGGATCAATAATTAGAGATGTGACCATCCATTTTGATGACGTAAAAACACTCCTGTTGCAGGAAAAAATCACTGTAGCACCAGATGCTCTCAGCCAAGAGGTCTCCAGTAAGCCTTCGGTTCCAACCATTGCAGAAGAGGATGACACCAGCGATTTCTACCCGCTCCAATGGATCGCCTATTTTACAGGTGGTGGATTAAATGAAAATAGCGAACATGTGACATTTTTCACGTTGCGGGTATTCCCGGTTCGGTACAACTGGGCAACCGATACGTTACTCTACCTTGACTCCTGTGATATCACCATCACTTATGACTCTCCAGCTCACTCCCCGTTTCCAAGCCAAGCAAAAAATGATCTTATCATTATCTGTCCTGTGCAGTTTGTTCTCCCGTTACTGCGATTAGCGGAGCATAAGAATATGGTCGGTGTTCGCACCAAAATTATCACATTAGCAGAGATTTATCGTACCTATCCGGGATATGACAGACCAGAACAAATCAAGTATTGTATCAAGGATGTCGTGGAAAACTTGGGAACAACCTATGTGTTACTCGTCGGTGGTTTAAAATCCCATCTTGTTGGAAAGCCACGGGATAATATAAACACGGGAACACATGATTGGCATTTGCCCGTACGATATTCGAATCTTTGGGATGATGACGACGTCTACGACCCCGGGTTCATCAGCGATCTGTATTATGCTGATATTTATGATAGCCAAGGGAAGTTTTGCACATGGGATTCTTTTGGAGATGAAGTGTATGGCGGATGGTCACATTCCACTACGCTTGGGTCTCCTAATTACCCATCAGATCAGATTGATTTTTATCCAGATGTCTATCTTGGGAGACTCCCCTGCCGGAATATCGCTGAAGTACACACTATTGTTAAGAAGATTATCGCCTAT
Source organism: Methanobacteriota archaeon (assembly GCA_017885605.1). GTDB lineage: Archaea > Thermoplasmatota > E2 > DHVEG-1 > DHVEG-1 > SM1-50. The sequence continues at coordinate 28,878 of JAFNFT010000106.1, forward strand.
GAAAAAAAATCAGCGGANNGGTGAAAAAGCAGCCTCCTATATGTCTGGGTTTGAACCAAGGAAATTGTTTTCCTCGAATCGGCAGATAAATCCGGATTTCACCCCGTTATCACAAAATATCATCAGAGAAATCAATGAAGGGTGCGGGTTTTTGTTCTTTGATGGGCATGGAGGACCATCCTGGTGGAATACCTTCTGGCCTGGTGAATTTGATGTTTTGATTCAAAACGGGGGACTTAGGATCTATCAATTTCCTCAGTTGCAGAACGGTGAGAAGCTGCCGGTCTGCATTGTCGGAGGCTGTCATAACAATCTGTTCAATGTCTCTTTGTTGTCAACGATAACAGATCTGCGAAATAGGCGTTTCATGTGGTCCAATGGGGTTCCGATTCTAGAGTGTTGGGGATGGAGCCTTACCGTAAAAACGAATGGCGGAGCGATAGCCACCATTGGAAATACTGGTCTTGGGTTAGAGGCAGGTGGAGAAGTCGGGGATCTCAATGGAGATGGCATCAATGAGCCTGATTGTGTCGAGTCGCTCTGCGGGTATTTGGAGACGCAGTTTTTCAAGGGATATCAAGTGAATCATATCGACATCTTAGGCAAAAATTGGTGTTATTCCATGGCTGAGTACCTCCGCATCTACCCTGGGATGGACAAGTGGAGTGATGCAAAAACCCTTGAACAATGGGTGTTGTTTGGTGACCCGAGCCTGAAGATCGGTGGGTACGCCTCCTGATACTTAGGCTTCAGGCATGTAGTTCATTTTATGCAGTTTTGACGCATACACGTATTTGTGTTTCTTTATCACATCAGGGAATTTGTTAACCAAGTCTTTCATGATCTCATGGAATTGTTCGAGGCTATGCACGTGATACTCCAGTTCAAGGTCAGAGATCCCGACTGATTTGTCGATCCGTACAAGATACGGGTTTGTCTTTACATAGTTGATGATCTTGCCTCGTTGTCGGTAATCCTTTAGGTCAATATCTGCCTTGAAGAATTGATACCCGAGTTTAGCAAGATCCATATCCGATCGAAACCCCTGGATGACACCTGTTTTCATTAATTTCTTGATCCGATAGTTCACCACTGCAACGGTGGTATCGAGTCGTTTCGCGATCTCTTTGACCGGCATGCGCGCGTGAGGCGCTATCAATCGGAGGAGTTTGAAATCCAGTTCGTCGATCATCACTTGGATGCCTCCACCCGTGATTTCAAATTTTGTTCGATCTGATTTTTTTATATCTTCGAGAAGGTACGAATGACGATAGGAGTACAGTTGGATGTAAACCGAGAATTGTTGTTCTAGGAAATAGTCTCGAAACTGCTTCAGGGTCTCTTCCCAAAACGAGTAAAAGTCATTGATGTCTTTTACCCACATGATCAGCGCAAGGTCAAATCGTCCTTCAGCAGAAATCGTCCACCAGTTTAACTTCTGATTCGTGAAATATTCGATGATTTCCTTTTCTTTCTCCTGCGTCATGTATTGGTACACAAGGTAGATACGGAAGGCGATATACCCGAGTTTGAATGCGTCAATCACGGTGTAAAATGTTTTGATGATTTCGTTTTCAATAAGTTTATTGACACGGTACGCCACCACTGTTTTTGAAAGCCCTACTGTGCTCCCTATTTTGGCAAATGATTGACGCGAATCAAGATCAAGCTGGTAAAGAATCTCTCGGTCTTTCGAATCAATTTTTACCATAAATGTATGTTCGTAATAATAATAGAGTATAAAAATTTTTAATTTCGTTCAAAATAACGAGATTATATTAAGACGAAAATATAATATCCACCGGGTCATGAAGGAGAACCTACCAGGTTTCTCCGAGAAAAAATGATTTCTTCGCATCAAGGACACAGAAAACCTATAAATAAGGTATCTCCAATCACGGTTTACACATGTGTGGCATCATTGGTATTATCGGGGGACGGCCTGTTTCACACCTTATCTATCATAGTTTATTTACCATTCAACATAGAGGTCAATCATCCGCAGGCATGCTCACCTATGATGGGAACATCCATGTCACAAAAGACTCAGGCCTCGTACGAGATGTGTTTAACGAAGACAAAAAAATCAATAAACCAGGGAACATCGGCATCGGTCACACACGATACTCAACAGCGGGCATGGACGATGAAGAATCACTCAAAAAAAATGCACAACCAGAATATCTGGTGAACCCTTTTTTAGCAGCAGTACACAATGGAAACATCTACAATTGCTCTGAAATCACACACATCACCGAGAGAAAACCGCGCACTGATTGCGACATTCAATGGCTCCTGCTCCCCATGGCTGACGAGCTCTATAAAAAAGAACTGAACCCAGAAGTCATTTTTTCTGCCTGCGAATATGTCATGAAAAAAGTAAAGGGCAGTTACTCGGTGATATATCTCGCGGATTCAGGAGAGAAACCATATCTCTTCGCGATGACCGACCCACGAAAGGTCAGACCACTCGCCCTTGGAAAAGCAAATGGAACATACTGCCTTGCTTCAGAAACAAGGGTGTTTAAAAAAATAAACTTCGAATATGTGAAAGACATCCCTGGTGGCTCTGTCATCGTCATCGACCCGAAGGGAACCATCTACGAAAAACAAATCATCAAGAAACAGGAACTCCCCTGTATGTTTGAATTTGTGTATTTTGCAAAACCTGATTCACGTATTAACGGACGGTCCATTCACACCACTCGTCAGGAGATCGGGCGTTTACTTGCGCAGGAACACCCAGCGAAAGCAGACCTTGTGATACCGGTCCCAGAGTCAGGACGACGATACGCTATCGGGTACTCACTCGAATCAGGTATCCCCATCGATGAGGGAATCATGAAGGATAAAGATGAACGATCTTTCATTCAACAGACACAGGAGCATCGAGAGAAAGTCGTTGAGGAAGGACTGTCGTTTCTGCGCGCTGTCCTAGAGGATAAACGAGTCGTTTTAGTCGATGATTCGATTGTCCGTGGTACCAATATACGCAAGATCATCCAAGGGATGAAAAACGTTGGGGCAAAAGAAGTCCATGTGAGGATCGGATGTCCCCCGCTCATCGCACCATGTTACCTGGGTATCGATATGCGAAGTAAAAAAGAATTTATCGCACGAAACAGCGATGGGAATATCAAGTCATCGGATCAGATTGCTGAGGAAATCGGAGCGGATTCTTTAGGATATATCAGCATTCAGGGGTTGAAGAAAGCAATCGGATTTGAAGTCTGTAAAGGATGCATTGACTTTCCAGACGGTTATCCCCCAGAAATGCGGGATGATGTAGAAACACTCTTCAAAAACGATAAAAAAGGGATGCGAGCATACGAGTGCATATAACTACATGGTTATCGTATGATAGAAATAACCATTGGATCGTTAGAAGAACAAATCATTAAGTTATTAAAAAAAACCTACCCTATCACAACCTTTGAAATATCACAGACCCTTCGAGTCTCACGAAGAGAAATCGAATGGATTTTACATAAATTTCAAGTCAAAGGCATCGTGAAACTCGAACCGCTTCCGGATATAACCTACGTACGGTTATTACGGAATGATTTTCAGTTCATAGGACCGAAACAACAACGGAGAATCATGAAAAAATCCACAGACGCCAAAAAAGAGGAAAACAACAGGTACGACGGCATCATGTACTCTTAACAAACCTTAACAAACGACTAAAAGAGAAAAAAAGATAAACGGTAGATTCGTTCTGAGTATCATCCCAATCGAAGAGTGTTCTAAAGAGAGTGAAGGTGGATTGATGGAGACTTCAGCCGTGGAAATAAAAACAGAAACGAATAACGTAAGCCGACCGACCGGAAAACCAAAAATAGCTTATTTCTCCATGGAAATTGGGATCGATGAACATATCCCAACCTACAGCGGTGGCCTTGGGATTCTTGCTGGAGACACCTTGAAATCATGTGCGGATCTCAATGTACCGATAGTCGGAGTCACACTCCTGTCTGAGAAAGGGTATTTCTATCAGGAACTTGACATGGATGGGAATCAGATCGAACTTCCCTATAATTTTAACATCAATGATTTCCTAAAACTACTCCCGAGTAAAACCTGTGTGAAAATCGAGAATAGAGATGTCACCATACGTGTGTGGTACTATCCAGTCCAAGGAACAAGTGGGTTTATTGTCCCTGTCTTTTTCCTTGACACCAATCTTGAGGAAAACTCCCCATATGACCGAGAAATCACCAAATATCTCTACGGTGGAGATAACAAATATCGTCTCGCACAGGAAATCGTCCTGGGCATCGGCGGTGTTCGCGCGATCGACTCATTAGGCTATCGAACCATCGATAAATACCATATGAATGAAGGACATGCTGCGCTTGGTACACTTGAGCTATATGATCAACTAAAGGATGTGGAAAAAGTCAGAAATCAATGTGTATTTACGACACATACACCAGTCGCAGCAGGCCATGACCAGTTCGAATTACCATTAGCAAAATCAATGATCGGAGAGATAATCCCAGAATCCTTGCTTCATGAGTTCACCTTTGAAAACAAGCTCAATATGACCAGGCTTGCCCTCTTTTTCAGTCATTACGTGAATGGTGTGGCAAAGAAACACGGGGAAGTATCACGATTGATGTTCCCAGGATACGCGATCGATTCGATCACCAATGGAGTACATACCCCCACATGGGTCTCTGAACCATTCCAACGTGTGTTCGATAAATACATGCCCGGCTGGCGATCTGACCCCTACATACTTCGCGGAGCGTTCGGTATCGATAAAACAGAGATATGGGCAGCACATATAGAAGCAAAAAAGAAGCTTATTGATTTTGTGAATAACAGGTATAATGTAGGAATGAACTATGATCATTTCACAATCGGTTTTGCCAGAAGACAGACTGCATACAAGCGACCAGAGTTATTGATCTCTGATGCAGAAAGACTCATGTCTATCGCGGAAAAAGCAGGACCCATACAAATTATTTACGCAGGCAAAGCACATCCAAAAGATGGCTCAGGCAAAGAGACGATAAAAAGGATTTTTTCGGCGATGAAAAACATCAGAGGAAAAGTAAAAATGGCGTATATCCACAATTATGATATCGCAATCGGAAAACTCATGACCTCCGGGGTTGATCTTTGGTTGAACACCCCTCGACGACCTCAGGAAGCCTCAGGGACATCCGGGATGAAGGCAGCCCATAACGGCATCCCGCAGTTAAGCACCTTGGACGGTTGGTGGATCGAAGGTCGTGTCGAAAACATCACCGGGTGGGCGATCGGTACAAGAAAATCGAATGAGCGGGAATCCGACGATGAGAACGATCAGGCTGATCTGTACAATAAACTGGAGACATGGATTATTCCCAAGTTCTACAACGATCGAGATAACTGGATTCGAACCATGAGAAGCTGTATTGCGATCAATGCATCGTTCTTCAATACGAATCGAATGATCGAGCAGTATGTGTTAAACGCCTATTTCATTTAACAGAAGAGACTCGTATCTCGGTGTGATGTTCTCAATGTCTTCGACCCAGGTACGGAGTATTTCTGCGACGCTCCATGCTTGCGTGATGCAACCTTGTGGTGCATAGGGAGGGTCTCCGTCGAAGATTTCGTAAATAGAGCCATCCCAGGAATCCCCGTAGACGTCCAGCATTGGTTGTAAGAAATTTTGAAATGCGTACTGTCTTTGTGCTGGATCTTTGTCATGTACTTTTACGTATGCTTTGATGAACGGCCCTAGTAACCATGGCCACACCGTTCCGTTATGATAAGCAAAATCCCTATGATGATTTCCAAGGTAGGTTCCTTTATAGCGAGAATCCTGAGGAGAGAGAGTCCGTAAACCAAAGATTGTCACTAATGACTTCTGTAATTCAGCGACAATTCTTTCCTGCATTTGTTTGTCAATCATAGAAAAATCAAGCGAGACAAGGAAAACTTGATTCGGTCGCATTGAGAGATCTTTGCTGTCTATCACATCATATCTGTGATTATACAGATGTCTGAAGCTGTCTTTGACGTTCTCTGCCAACTCGCTATACTCATTGTTTTTGCCTAAAAAAGTTGAGAGGGTGCCCATAATTCGCAACGAGTTATACCATAATGCTTGGATCTCCACCGCTTTCTTCGAACGAGGTGTTATGTAAGAATCATCGATTTTCACGTCCATCCAGGTGAGACCCTCACCATGGCTGATAAGAAAATCATTATCCATGTGAATACCGAAATCCGTACCATTTTTATATCGTTCAATGATGGATTGCATGATCGGCCAGAGTTTCTCAACAAGGCGTAAATCATTCGTATATTTGAGGTATTGATAGACACGGTCCACATACCAAAGTGATGCATCAACAGTGTTATACACAGGTTGAGAATCCCGCTCTGCGAACACGTTTGGGATTAACCCATTCTTGCAGTATTGCCCATAACTCTCAAGGATTTGTTTTGCTTCGTCGAATCGTTTCGTCACCAAGGTGATCCCTGGAAGAGCAATCAAGGTATCACGCCCCCAGTCACTAAACCAATGATATCCAGCAACAATGGATTTCCCAGAGCCTTTTTTTACGACAAAGGTATCAGCGGATAACACAAGTTTATCGCATTCGCGCGGGAGCATCGCCTGCGTCAGTAATCGTTGTTTCCGCTGCATCTCCCTATCATAGATATGTGATGGATCGTCCCGGGGTTCATCTTCGATGGTGAACATGAGATAATATTCAGCAGATTGTTTCAGTGGCACCTGAAATTCACCGACATGAAAATTATGGTCTCTCCAAGAATCGTTTCGTTCTTTATCCTTTCTATAGAAAAACTCTTCCCAGAATCCATCCGGGAGATAACATGAATTTTTCAGCGATATCTTCAGTTTCTTATTAATATTTCCCAGGGTGACGACCACCCCGTGATCGACAACGTTCTGAGAAAAAGAAGCAGACCCGGGTGATGTCATATCGTAGAAATGACGGGAATTGACCACAGGAATATGAGAAAGAACCAGTGGTTTATGTGTATCAATCGTGTATTTGATGACAGAAGTATTTTTTCCGTATTCCATGAAAAAAGTTTTTTTCAGATGCACCCCTTCGATGTTGTAGATAAGCGAAGGAAAAAAATCGAAAACGAATTTACATTTGTGACCCTTCAGAGGATAGACATGATCCTTGATCTGTATCCGATCGATAACGTTGGAGACAAACATCCATCGTTTGGTCGGTGGTTCTAAACTTGCAACAAGCAATCCATGGAACTTACTTGTGGTTTCACCAGAATGTGTTAAGGATGCATAGCTTCCAAGTCCGTTTGTTACAATCCATTCTCTCATGAATAGTTCCTTACCAAAAAGTGTATACGATAGCGTTGAAAAAACTTATCGCATGAATTCTTTGTAAATGGCAAGAGTCCGCTTTGTCACAGCATCCCAGCTGAATTCCTCTAAGACTCGTTGCCTACCATTTTTTCCCCATTGTATCCCTTTATCTTGTGATTGCAGAACCTGGATGATCCCCCAAGCGATATCTTTTGGTTCAAAAGGGTTGACATGAATACCGCATTGTGTCTCACCAGAGGGAATCACCTGCTCTCGCATCCCATTGGTTCCTCGCGCTCCAACGACCGTTGGTTTTGCCATGGACAATGCTTCTGTGCAGACGATCCCAAAGGGTTCGTACAGCGATGGGAGAACAACAACATCAGCAGCAGCGTAGTGACGGATTCTTTCTGCTTCACTCACAAACTCTGCTCTCATGATGACTTTGTCATGAATCCCTAATCCATCTGCAATGGATCGAATCTCGTTTTCCATATCACCAATGCCAAGGACTAGTAATTTCGTGTTCGGGAAATCTTTCAGTACAAGGGGCAATGCTCGCACCAGTTTATCAATTCCTTTCACGGGTACAAGACGACCGATGAAAAATAATAATGTTTCGTGATCTTGGACACCATAGCTGCGACGTAAAGCGAGTCGGTCTTCGTTCGAAACTTTCGCTGGATCGTATTTGACCGGATCGACTCCATTCCAGCATGGTCGGATTTTATCTTGAGGAAAACCTAGTTTCAGAAGCTCATCTGCCATGGCGTTGGAGACGGTGATGACACAATCCGCTATTTGGCCTCCTTCATATTCAATATCCTTTATCGTATGAGATCCTCTTCCAATTGATCGCCCGACCTCTGTGGAATGCACATGGAAGATTAACGGGGTTTTGAGTTCATTTTTTGCAATCATCCCTGCCATGATTCCAAGCCAGTCATGTGCATCGATGATATCAAATGTACGCCCATTCTTCCGAACAAGTTCGTTCACCAGCTTTGATGCAGACATAATATTGTAGCTAAGGACATCAGCAAAAAATTTAAAATAAGGTCCCCATGAACGGAGCTCATGGTCCGCGCAGAGGTAAAAAGGTTTGCTCATATCAAGTGTTTTCGGTCGATACACATCGACGCCGTTGATCTGATCAGAAGTAGGGAGCGCATTCTCCTGATTGAGCGTAAAAACCGTCACATCATGGTCCAATTCTACCTGCTTTTTCGAAATCTCAGTCGCAAATGTACCAAGTCCGCCATGGATAACTGGTGGATACTCCCACGAAAAATGCACAATCTTCATGGAATGTTTTGTCTCCTCACCTATTTTCTGCTTTTTCCTTTAGATCTTGCAGGATGTTCATGTAATTAATAAACCCATCGTACGGGATGTCATACGGACTGAAATACGCATGGACGGTGCCATCCTCGAAACCTTTGGTTGAGATGTAATACAGGTGGTCTGATGTCTGGAGTAATCTCCAAATGTATAAGAGATCCCGATCTCCTTTTCGTTTCAGTTTTCGTCCGATGTCTTTGAGTTCGTTGAAGCAAGCAATCTGCATGTTGTTCCCCAGCCAGGTGGAAACATTTCTGTCTTCGTCAGCCCAGGAAATCGCCCAGGGGGAATCGATGTCGCCGACCGCGTTGTACCGTTCGACTGCTTCGCTGACCGTCGCAAAATCAAGAGAATCATGTTTAAATACTTCTCCAGGGAGATGTTTGAGGAATTCAAAGATCCCTGTTTCTATCCATTGATGCTCCCCGAAGGTCTCATAATCCATGAACAGATTAATGACGTCACCATATGAATTGGACATCCAGTTTGCGTATTTATCTGCGGTAAGGGGAAACCCTGGCCAGTTCCGGGCTGAAAACCGGAACCCGACGTCGTCGCTGAGTTTATAGTTACGCAAGAGCACCTTTATGTTCGCATCGACTGGTTTGTACACGAAGTTTGGTGAACGCCATCCCAGGATTTTTTCTGCTCCTTCCGTGATAATCCCTTTATACCCGAGGTCAGCGATTTTTCGTGCGATCCTATTATCGTAGATGGCCTCTGTGTTCCGGAACACCTTTGGCTTGTAGTTGAAGATACGCCGGATCATCTGTCGATGCATCTTGACTTGGTCCTCGAACTCATCCAGCTCATCATACAGCCCTGAGAGAGAATGAAAATAGGTCTCCTCGATGAGGTCGACAGCACCTGTTTTAAAAAGTTCCTTGAAACTATCGAGAAGCTCTGGGAGATAGTTCTCACAATATTCAACGAACGTTCCAGTGAGACTATAGGAAACGCGGAATCTCCCATCGTACTTTCGGATCAATTCAAGTAACAGATTGTTGGTGGGAAGATAACACTTGTTTGCCACCTTTTCAAAGATCTTTTGGTTAAGGTTTTTATTAAAATACGTGGAATGAATATCTTTTGTATTCCCGATATTAAACACAGAAAAATGATTTAATCTAAATGGTTGGTGCACCTCAAAGTAGAAACATATGGACGGCATATTAGACTAAGCCCCTGTAGACCTGAAGCGTTCTTTCTGCGACACGGTCCCAGGTAAATAATTGTATCTCCCTTTTTGAACTTTGCGTCATCGTGTCACGCAATGAATCATAGCGGAGCAGCGCGATAATTTTGTTTGCCATCTCATCCGTATCCCAGAAATCCACCTTGAAACAGTTCTTCAGCACCTCCGAGACACCCGCGCTTTTTGACACAATTGTCGGTGTCCCTGCAGAGATCGCTTCAAGGGCGGTGATCCCGAACGGTTCACTCACCGATGGCATAACGTAGATACTTGAAATCTGATAGATATGTTTGACTTCCTCCTCCGTGAGTTTCCCAGTAAAAATGACTTTATTTGAAATCCCCAGATGAACAGCCTGTTCAATTAAACGAGGAAGCATATCCCCAATCCCTGCAATCACAAACCGAGCATCCTCGTACTCTAAGACTTTTTTAGCAGTTTTCAGGAAAAACTCCGGGCCTTTTTGTATCGTGAGTCTCCCCAGGAACAGGATAAGGTTTCGCTTCTCCCCTTCTCCAATCGGATAGACCGCATTATGTACCACGGTGATCTTATCCGGATGAATCCCGTATTTTTCGACAATGACTCGTTTGGTGAACTCACTGACTGCGATGATACGATCGGCTTTTTGCATTCCTTCTCGTTCGATATCAATGAACCATTGGTTCGGATAAATCCATCCGGATCGATCATACTCGGTTGAGTGTATAGTTAATACCAAGGGAATCCCTAATTTTTCTTTCAAAGCCACTGCTGCTTTCATAGTAAGCCAATCATGACAGTGGAGGACATCGTATTTTCCTTTTATCCGCTGAACTAACAAATCATTGTATCGGTACACCGCGTCAAAGAATTTCCCGCCAATTGCTTTGTCATCAGGTCGGTCGTAGGGATAGACCTCCGATTCACCGACTTCGATGATCTTAATATTCTTGTTATCACTCTTGACTTTTTGTCGAAGCTTCGGCATGTAGAAGTCTATATGAACATTTTTATCGGCAAGACCATGGG
>JAFNFT010000107.1 GCA_017885605.1 Methanobacteriota archaeon
TTATTCATAAGATTAAAACAATAGACGGCATAATAGATACCACGACATTAACAGGAATAAGATTGCATTGAAACAACTGATTCAAAAGAATGATTCATTTTTACTCTTTGAACAAGGTTCTCAAGATATGTTTTTAAAGAAGGAATTGTTTTGATATTCCAAATATTGGGCGGAAGGCTATGCGAAAACAATTAATAATCATAGGAATCGTTGTCTAGCTTTTGTGAATACAACGTGTAAATTCGGGTGAGATAAAATGAGAATTGTGAATCGTGGGAAGAAATGCAAACAGGAAAACTGCACTCATATGGCGCGTGTGAAAGGATTGTGCATGAGTTGTTATCAGAAGGGACTACCTCGATTGGAACCGATTATTCGTAGACGTAGCAAGATAAAGGTAGGAGATCGATGTTGATGAGATCTCCTGTTGAGTTCCAATGGAAAGGAAAATGAAGGATCGTTAGGAATCAACTATTTTTTTATTTTATTATTGATTCGCGCAAAAAACAATTAGTCTTATAACCGTGTCAATACTTATGTTTCTAAGGACATGGTTTAAAGAAGGATTACAATAAAATAATATATAAACAAACAATCTAATGACAAATCTAGTAGAAATTAAAAAAAAGAAAGGAGATGAAAAAAAATATGGAACAAATACTCGTTATGGAAAACGACCGCGTGCGTGTGTTAGACGTCCAATTTAAACCCGGTGAAAAAACAGCAATGCATACGCACCCTAATCATGTGGTGTATGTTTTCAACGATGGGAAATTTAAGCTGACACCATCAAAAGGCAAAATACAAGAGTTAGATCTCAAAGCCGGGCAAGCATTCTGGTTTGATGCTACATCTCATACCACTGAAAATCTGGGAAAAACTGATGTTCATCTATTGGTTTTTGAATTGAAAGAGTAGATCACTTAGGAATCAACTATTTATTATTAAGTATCTATTTTTTGCTTCTGTTTCTAAGGATATTTTTTTTAAAGAAATAATCACAGAGTAATAGTAACGTTGAAATGAAATCAGTCTCATGATCTTTTGTTATCATCATTGTACATTTTATCCCTTGCAAAACTTTTAATTACCTCAAATATAATCAGGGATGTGAAAACTCTATGATGAAACCAATCGCATTGTATAAATGGGAATGCATCAAATGTGTCAATTGTATGTATACTTGGGGGCGGGCGAGAGGAAAATCATCAAAGAACTGGTTGTCGAAGCATCTGGTGAACCGTGTTATCCGTCAACATATTAAACTCTATCATAGTGGTGAAGCGATCATGGTGTTGATAAAGAAACAAAAAAGCAATGGGGAGATATCAGAGGATTTAGAGGAGTTTTTTTAAAGAAGGATTAGATTATTTCTGCAAGCGTTATTCATCGATAAGGATATGTTTTTAAAGAAGGAATAAACCTAAACAAACACATGATGATTTATTCATCAGGATTAGAGTATTGTCTACCAAAGTCATCTTTTTGTTTGCTCGTTGTATAAACAATCTTAGCTTTAAGATCATCAAATTCGTTGCCACAGTCGTGACATCTATATTTTGGTATCTTTCTTTTTCTAATAGTAATCTTAATACTTTCACATTTTGGNNTTTATCAAAATTCAATCCCGATTTAGATAATATTCATCTCTCTTATAAAAGCTTCTCCTTGGATGCTATCAGTTATTGAAACAAATACATGATTATCGAAAACCATCGTGTAAAAGTACTACTTCGCCTCCACAGTTTGGGCAATTGTTACCATCCAATATCCCCATTTCTTGTAAATTACCAGTTTTTTGTCGCATTAATCCGCAATCTGTACATTTTATATATGTAATAGACATCAAAAAACTCCCCAATTATTATATGAAAAAACCTATATATAACTTTTTTGGAATTTATTTGTAATTGAAAAATAAAAAATCAAGTGAGTATTTAGTAAATATTATCTCTTTATCATATTCCATAATTCTTTTTTCCAGAAAAAATAGAGATAAACAATAACCGATATACCAGCGAATAAAAATCCAATTTCAATTGGAAAACCACCGTATACTGATACTAAAACGCATACTAATCCCGGGATTATTACAAATAATGCAAACAAGAAAGAAGCAGTTAAATATCTTAAAATTAATCTTTGGCTTGGGGCAAATTCAGTAGGATCCTTATGTATGGGTAAATCCTCAGATTTCTTTTCTTTTTCAAAGCCCTTTAGGAATTTCTGATAATAGTTTTCAGTTTCAAATTCTAAAGGAATCCCTTGCTAATCACAATCCCTGCATACTGTTGTACTCCAATCAATGCCTGGCGTTATCCCATCACGCATATCTGCAATATCTAAATTTTTACTACCACATCGTGGACATGCTGTTATTTTCATCTCATCATTCAAGAATAAATCTTTTTGCCGATATTAACCTTTTTGGAGGGTATCAGTAAATGATTTTCAAAAAAAGAGTGAAAATTGATTACTGAGCAATCATTACAGAATCATTGTTCATTTGTTGGATGATTTCTAAACAGCTTTGATTTTCTTATTTTCTATAAATATTTTGATTTTTTCCTGAATATCAAAGAGTATTGTCTGAAGTTTTTTATTATTAAAAAAATTCGTAATTATCCCGAGAATAAACAAAATCAAACCAACTATCACAACCATCAACGTTACTATATCAAGTTTAGGATTCACAATATTTTGAAGCAGATACTCAATAGGATCAGCCATACTAACCGCCTTGATACTCATAATGTAATTTTATTATTTAAACAATCCTATTTTTTTTTGTTTTTTAGATGATTTTGGAGGTCATCAGTCATTGAAAAACAAAAAATCAAGTGATTAGTTAGAACACATCAGGGCAAATAAGAAACATTCAAGATTGTTTTACATTTCGGACAAGAAAAAACAACATAATCATCCGCTATCTCGTCAACTGTTATTTCCTCTGAAGTATATTCCCCTTCACAATATGGACATTTTACCATATAGAACCTCAAGATTTGATATTTTAACCCTTTATTTAAATGATTCTTTTTTAGAGGTTATCGCAATTGAAGTTATGAATAAGAGTATTTTAAGGATATGTTTTTAAAGAAGAATCTTGTAATAAAATCGTATTTCGAAAGATTTTTTTACTAGAATTGCTTTTCTTTTGAGAGAAGGAGGATTGTGTATGATTCGGAAAGGGATTGTTTTCCTTCTGTTCATGGGAGGATTGCTGATTCTCGCATCCTGCACGTCAGGATTATCTGTGGCAGCGTCTCAATCTGCATCTCAATCAGAGATGCCCTATCGAGGAATCATCATCGGTTCATATTGGCAGGAATGGCCGTTTTATAGTTTAAGTGAGTTCGTGGAACCGAATGTCCTGTTCATCGGATCCACCAGCATGATGGTCCGATGATGACGCATTATTACCGGTTCGAGATCCATGTGTTCCATCAGCGGGATTCTTCACTCTTCGTGGAATCTTTTAAAGGGATCAAACAGCCTCATTTTCTGTTTGGTTTCAGCAGGTTTTATACTTTAAACTCACGTACGAACCTGCGTCAGTTCATTGGAGAGTTTCATGGGTTAGTCCTGCGACGAGCTGGGACTGAAAATATCTATGATATCATCATGCTTCGAGTGAATGGAACCGCGTTGTACACGACTCAGACAGGTTTTGAACACCGTGTTCTCTCCAGGGTGTTGCATCATCGCCATTACATTGAGTTGCGGCAGTTCAATGGGACGAGAACAGCGTTCTATAGCTCAGGGACGGGGTTATTCAATTACTATTATTCGGTGCCCTATGGTCCTCATCCTTGGGAAGACCCATTGTCATGAGCTGATGCGTCGTACAACCGTGTGAATGCTTCTGTTTCTAAGGATATGTTTTTAAAGAAGGAATCACGGGATTGGTTTTAAAAAAAAAAGTCATGCAATGAGATCATATTTTGCGTTTTAGCTATAATTTAAGTCCAAGAAAGAAAACACGCTCTTACGTATAAAAGAAACAAAAGGTGGAAATGACCCTGCATCATCATCTGCCAATCATGGTTTATATTTATCATGCGGATTCTTTTACCTATGGGATGTGGACGTGGATGCACAAAAATATACATAGAATAAATGCTCCTTATATCTCGGAAGAGGTATATCGCGAGTTCAGTGAGCGGCAGGATGGTATCACACAGATAGTTGTGGATGCGGTTGCGCAATATAATGAGATGTCACAACTGTCGGAGCATTTTGAAGGCAAGGGTGTTAATGAACGCTTGATTAAAGAGGCAGAAGAGGAAGCTGCCAAGGTGTTTTTAGATGGGATATTGGATATCGTGGAAAGAAGGAATGGTTAGAGCGATTATTTCAGAGGATAAAACGTAAGTCACTGAAGATTGTTGATAATATAGATTATTAAAAAATCAACCACAAGATCAAAGTAACATTGAAATGAAATTATTCTAAGGATACGTTTTTAAGGAAGAATGAAATCTAAACAAACACATGATTATTTTCTATTTTCAAAATACTTTTTTAATACGACAATGAGACTTCTCTCATTTACCATCTTTATAAACGAGAAAACCATACGTTATGTTGCCACAACGAGGACAGCACAATACCCCATCCCTATATTCTGTATCAGGAGCTTTTTTACCAGATTCTTCAAAGTTATTATCACACCACCTACATATATATGTCATTTTTCTCTCCTCGTTATTATAAATCGTATCGTTTGTTTTATATTTTT
>JAFNFT010000108.1:0-1840 GCA_017885605.1 Methanobacteriota archaeon
GATGAAGAGGAATCCATGCTGCGGAAAATGGTCGAAAAAGTCAAAAAGAGTGGCGCAAATGTCCTCGTCTGTCAGAAAGGCATTGATGACCTTGCACAACACTTCCTTTCAAAAGAAGGTATTTACGCAGTCCGACGTGCGAAGAAAAGCGACATGGACAAACTCGCAAAAGCAACCGGCGCAGTCGTTGTCGCAAACCTTGATGAGCTCTCAACAAAAGACCTCGGATTTGCGGGAAATGTCGAGGAACAGAAGATTGGTGATGACAAGATGACGTTTGTCACGGACTGCAAGAATCCAAAGGCAGTCTCCATTCTTATACGCGGTAGCACCGAGCATGTGGTCGACGAACTGGATCGTGGTATGCACGATGCGTTGTTTGTCGTGAAAGTCGCTCTGGAAGACGGTAAAATGACCGCTGGTGGAGGCGCAGCCGCTACATGGATTTCTATGGCGTTACGAGAATATGCTACCACCGTCGGTGGGCGAGAACAGATGGCAATCGAAGCCTACGCAAACGCTGTTGAAATCATTCCCAAGACCCTTGCTGAGAACGCGGGGTTAGACCCTATCGATATGATGCTTGAGGTACGCAGATCCCACAAGAAAGGCAGCAAGTACGCTGGTGTTGACGTGTTAAATGGAAAAGTCAGTGACATGTTTAAACTCAACGTCATCGAACCACTTCGCGTCGCCGTTCAAGAAGTACAAGTCTCAACTGAAGCAGCAACTATGATTCTTCGAATCGACGACATCATCGCCTCAAAGGGTGGCGGTGGCGGCGGAATGCCTCCAGGTGGACCTGGCGGTATGCCCGGTGGAATGCCTGGCGGCGGGATGGACGACTACTAGTCCAACCCTTTTTTCTTTTTTTTTATTTTTTTGGTGATTATGCCAACAAAAAAACCAACTGACACCAAGAGAAATACACAAGAAACAGCACATCATACTATAAAAAAATTAGAAGAAGAAAACACACAACTCCATCAAGAGCTCATAGATAAAAACGACAAATATCTCCGGACCCTTGCAGATTTTCAAAACTACCAGAAACGCATGGAAAAAGAACTACAGGCTCAAAAAGAAGATATCAAGAAAAAATACCTGCTCGAACTGCTCGACCTCACCGAACTCTTGAAAAAAGCATATGAGGATTCCGAACCAAAATTAGGATTAAAACTTTTACTAGAAAACCTTGAAAAGTTCCAAAAAAAAGAAGGAATAACTTATATTGATTGTAAAGGAAAACCATTCAACTATCAGCTTCATAACGCAGTCTCAACCATAGAACAATCTGATTGCGTTGATGGAACAATCCTTGATGAAATAAAAAAAGGGTATCTGGTAGGAGAAAAACTCCTCCGTCCCGCCCATGTTATTGTTGCTAAAAAGAAACCATAAAAACCACCTTGGAGGTGTATGATATGAGCAAAATTATAGGAATTGACCTTGGAACCACAAATTCTGAGGCAGCGTATATTGAAGCAGGAAAACCAGTCGTCATAAAGAGCGTAGAAGGACAACCATATTTTCCCTCAGTTGTCGCATTTACAAAAACCGGGGAAATGCTGGTGGGTGAAGCAGCGAAACGGCAAGCAGTCACCAACACCGAAGGAACTGTCCAACGAATAAAACGAAAGATGGGAACAAATGAGAAAGTCAATCTACGTGGGAAAACCTATACGCCGCAGCAGATATCAGCGTTTATCCTTCAGAAGATCAAGAAAGACGCTGAGGATTTTCTTGGTGAAAAGATTACCGATGCAGTGATTACGGTTCCTGCCTACTTTAATGATGACCAACGACAGGCAACCAAGGATGCTGGTGCGATTGCGGGATT
>JAFNFT010000108.1:1868-6586 GCA_017885605.1 Methanobacteriota archaeon
CTTGATGTCACGATCATGGAAGTTGGAGGTGGCGTCTTCGAAGTCTTATCCACTAGTGGTGATACACAACTCGGCGGCTCTGACATGGATAAAGCATTGGTCGATTACATTGCTGAAGAGTTCAAGAAAAAACATGGTGTTGATCTCCGGAAAGAACCAAAAACGTTACAACGAGTATTAGAGGCAGCTGAAACAGCAAAAATAGAGTTATCTTCGACGCTTCAAACCGATATCAACCTTCCCTACATCTACGTCGTCACCGGAGAACCAAAACACCTTGAAATAAAACTGACTCGGACCAAACTTGAAGAAATCATCTCTCCGATTGTCCAGCGGAGCGAAAAACCCTGTCGCCAAGCATTACAAGATGCGAAACTGAAACCAGAAGATATTGATCACGTCGTGCTTGTTGGCGGCGTCACCCGCATGCAGATGGTACAAAAGAAAGTCGAGGAGATTTTCAAACAGAAACCGAAACGAGAGGTCGATCCGATGGAATGTGTCGCGATCGGTGCCGCGATTCAAGCGGGGGTGCTCACTGGTGAAATCGGTAAAGATATCGTACTACTCGATGTCACACCCTTGACTTTAAGTATTGAGACTCTTGGTGGTGTCGCGACACCACTCATTGACCGGAACACCACAGTGCCGACAAAGAAAAGCAAGGTGTTTTCCACCGCTGCGGATAACCAAACGAGCGTTGAGATCAACATCCTGCAGGGAGAACGACCCATGGCATCAGACAATAAGAGTCTTGGCCGGTTCCATCTTGATGGAATCCTACCTGCTCCACGCGGTCTGCCACAGATTGAGGTGTCCTTTGATATAGATGTCAACGGCATCATGAACGTGTCTGCAAAGGACCTTGGAACAGGCAAAGAACAGTCGATTCGCATCACTGGTTCGACGAAACTGTCGGACTCTGAGATCGAACGGATGCGTAATGAAGCGAAAGAACACGAAGAGGAAGACAAAAAACGCAAGGAAAAAATTGAGATACGGAACACCGCTGATTCACTGGTAACTACTACAGAGAAAGCCCTCGTGGAACTCAAAGATAAATTCTCAAGTGACGATAAGCAGAACCTTGAAAAAGCCTTAAAGGATCTGCGTGAGGCGCTCACCGGTGATGATACCGATCGTATCAAGGAAAAAACCGATGCGCTGACGCAAGCGTTCCAGAAAGCATCTACCGCGATCTACCAGCAAGCGGCACAACAGTACCAGCAACAACCCGGACAAGGGTCATCCCAGGGGGAATCCTGGCAAGGCCAGCCTTCCGGTGATGATACGACCATTAACGCGGATTATAAAGTAAAAGGAGAAAAAAAGAAAAAGAACGACGAGGACTCTGAATAAAGTCCTCTTTTTATTTTTCTTTTGTTAGTGAAGTGAGGTCATCGACCGTCCATTTCTTTGTTTTTTCTTTGATGACCATCACGGTACACGGGGCTGTTTTGAGTACTTCTTCGGAAACACTCCCAAGGAAGAACTTGTTGAAGCCTTTGCGTCCTTTGCTTGCCATGACGATCAGATCATCATCTTTGACGAATTTGACGATTTCTGATGCTGGCGCACCAGCAGCGAGTTTCGTCGTGGTTGGTACTCCTTGTTCCTCTGTGATTTTTTTGACTTCTGCTATTGCTGTGAGTTTTTCTTGTTCTATCTTCTCTTCGAGCATTTTTGATAGCATATACTGCCGTGCGTCGTTGACAGAGATAATGGAGATTTCGACGTTGAGTAGCTTTGCAAAAAACGCACCTTGTTCTGCGGCGATCTTTGACACATCAGTCGTATCAACAGGTATCACAACTCGATTGATTGCTTTCATCCTTCACCCTCAACGGAACAATGAATCAGGTGAGACTCATTTAAATGTTTTGTACAGAATCATCAATCGTTCATGAGATGAACGGAAACGCTTCTTTTTGTTTCGGAAACAATTGTACAGATTCCAGGTATCGTTTGTACAACAATGTGTTTTAAAGAAAACCAAGCAAAGAGTATTATGAGGAGTGAGCACGTATGTTGATGATCGTTGGTCAAGTCCAAAATGCCGCGGAGGCAGACGAAATAGAGCTAATCACCCGAAACTTCATTGTGGCAAACCGGATGAAAAAGCTCGCGCGAAGCCTTAGAGAATGCTAAAGCACATTGTTTTCTTTTTTAGTCTCTCCATTGTGCTTTCATCCAGGATTCCATGAAACGTTCTGAGAGATCAGGCCGGGCTTTGGCGATATCGGTGATGGTGATGATGCCAACGAATTTTTCAGAGGAGATCACCGGGAGTTTCTTGATTTTATAATGTTTCATTGTCTCCAGTGCTTTTTCCACGGTATCCAGTGCGTTGACGACTTTAATGTCATGGGACATAATCTCGTGGACCTTTGTGTTCTCAGGGTTTCGCTGTTGACATATTGTTCGTTCAATGAGATCCCGTTCGGTGACGATACCCACGCAGGTTTCCTCTTTTGTCACGATTAAGCAGCCGACTTTTTTCTCCTTATAGATCATACATGCGTCATATACTGACGCATTAGCATCAATCGTAATCACTTGTTTTACCATGATCTCTTTTACCAGCATGTCGCCCACACCATTTTTTCCTTGTTACTTAGAGGAGAGTATTTCGTCTCTCCGTTATATTCTTATTTCCTATAAAAACAAATATTTTTTGTGCGAATCAAATGACAATCATGATGATCTACAATTTCATACGTTCCCTTTTTATCTCTTCGTTCGTAAGTATAGTTGGTTTACGGATGCGGTTCTTCAGGTCCAATAATGAAGAACAAGGTAGGGTTATTCATATTGTTATATTCAGTTTCTATCCAAGCAGAAGATCGTCCAATATCAGAGACACGGACTTCATCAATAGTCCCATAGAAATTCGCACTTGCAGAATCTGTTTTCCATGCACCAATACAAAATGAGTAATCTGAATTTACCAATGTTTGCGTCCCAGTCTGAGATTGTTGTACACCATCGATATAAAAATAGTTTGTTCCAGATTGTTTCATACCAGATAAATAGTACCAATTACTTGATGCTTTTTCTTCATTTGCGTAGATGTATTGATAATTATATCCACCACCATCGACTCGTAGAGACATTTTTGAGCCTGGGCCTTGTAAATCCCAATTTAATGAGTATCCTTTATAATTCCCTGAAATATCTTGTTGTTTTCCAGCTACTCTCATGTTTTGTGTTGTCAGCGGATATATCCATGCAGAGATGGTAAAATCTCCTGAAAAACGAAGTTTATTAAGATCACCCATTGTTATGTATTCCCATACTGTTTCAGTTCGGTCAAATTGCTGACCTTTTCCTATCATTCCACTCAATTCAATAGGCATATTTGCAGCTTTTTTCATCCCTGTAATTCCATTTGAAGTACTATCTGCAATTGTTGATGTTGTAGCGTCATTCATATGCCAGACTCCCTTATAATGAGAATCCCAGGTTTTCTCAGGATATTCTTGATTAATGCAATCTGGATTACCATAGTATACATAGAAAATTGTATCTTCATTTGAAGAAAGATCGATGATGTTTACCCAAGCAACGAGCTTTCCGGAGGATACATCAAAGGTTTCAATCTCATGGTGTTGTTTTACTGCAACCCCTGCACCGTTCATGAACAAGATATCGTCTCCATCATCTTGTGCTTTCATAAGATCCGCATCAGTCGTACTAATGAGCACAGGGAAGTTATCTAAATCATCAGTAACTTGTGTATGATCAATGGTGATTTGTTTCCTGTACTGCCACCCATAGTCAAACGGATCAAACGGGGAGGGATATCCCGTGGTAAAACTATATATTTTCCGTGCCCAATGTGTTCCATCGGTCACATTCACATACCAGCGATACGATGCTCCATACGCCATGCCGCTTATCGGAACTGTATAGGTTCCATCATGAACACCTGCCTCATGTTGAGAACCGATATTTGGTGATGTCTGCACGGTGTACTCCATCGCATCACCCTGATAATCCTTCAGAGTGAACTGCAATTGGGGAAGATTCATAGGCACATCCCGTTCTGCATCTTCTGGCGATGGGCTTGAAATTTTGGGTGCAGTCGGTTCGGTTGTAAAGGAACACACCTTATTGACCGTATCTTTCCCATCAGTGAGTTGAATGTACCAACTGTAATTCGTAAGGCTCTCCAATCCAGATACTGGGATTGAATAGATTCCATCTGGTTTTAAACCACCGCTCCCTGACCCGATGTTCGGTTCTGTCGTCACGTTATAACTCATAAGGTCATTATCCAAATCGTTTATTTCAAACCGTAATTCCGTTATCGTTACCGGTACCATCTGTTGGTCGTCCGCAGGATCGGTCTGCATGATCTCCGGTGGACTATTCGGCGGCCAATATTCCATCTCTTCAGCAGATACCTTCGCAAACAAGGCATACCCAAACATCCCATACGCCATCACCGGTGGCAGAAAGATACTGAACCCAATACCCCAGAACCCCAGCGCAAGACCCTGCTGCTCTCCAGATGCGATAAAACCAGTCCCTGACCTCAGACCACCACAACTCGTGATACCCAATGGTGTTTTCCAGCCGACAAACAACCGCGGGATCGGACTCATAATAAGCGGAATAAAACGTGGGAGAATAATAATCGGGAACGCAGAACCCTCGCCAGTGGATACAAAGTTACAGAACATCTCCCGACCCGTACCCGCATTAGTCACAGGAAG